>JAAZJE010000004.1 GCA_012800515.1 Clostridiaceae bacterium | reverse complement strand
CTCTTCCCTTTTTGTTCATTTTTTCTTTCCCTCATATTTTCTGTAATTGGAAACATCTGCCGGTGGATCTGTTTTTTGCGGGTTAATAACCGATAGCCCCCAACAAAGCCTTCAGCATTGTAACAGAGCGAGACATTTTAGTAAAGCCAACTACCCTACTGCAATTAGCTGTTAATTAGCACTGCAATTAGCGTTGCAATTAGCGCGCTGCAATTAGCCCCTGTTACGCCCAAGGATCCTCCGAAACGGGTATACGCACACCGGTCACGACCGCGGAATACTCCCAAAGATACCATTTACCGCCCTTGCTCCGCAGCTGCATTCCGCGCTTTGAATCGAAAGCGGGAGTTTTAATATAAACTCTGGCAAAGCCGGGCTCCTGGGGTCGGGTATCCCGCTCAAAAATCAGGGTCAGCGGCTCGTTGGGAGCATAGTTGTTTTCGGGCGTGGCACCCTGGAAATAAGCTCTCGCAAGCCAAGGCTTGTCCATAATCCGGTCCTTAAGGAAGCTCTCTTCATGCCGCGACATCGGCTGCGGGCCCTTGAGGATATTGATCATCGCCAACCCCTCGCTCCTGCTCTGGCTAATCATCGCCTCCAACGCGACGAAAAACAGAGCTGCCGTGTTCTCCGGCGTATCCATGCCCTGATCGGCCAACTCTTGAAACTCAGCCAGGGTGGCCGGTATCTTCGCAAATACTTCTGCCATTTAATAAACCGTCCTTAATAAAAGAATTGTTACTTTCATTTTACCACTAAAAACGGATAAATGATATAATTCCGTAATAACACAAAAGGAGATAGCCACGGTGAAGCGTAATACATTCCGACAACTGATACTGCTGATCGCGATTTTCGTTATATTAAGCACAATATTCAACAATTTAGGCTGGCTCACCGGCATCTGGACCGTTTTTGTCACCATTACCAAGCCCTTCCTAATCGGAGTGCTGATTTCCCTGTTTATCAACGCCCCCATGTCCTTCTTCGAGCGCCACCTTTTCATCAAACCCTTCTATCGTCGGGGAAAGGAAAACTATACCCAAGGCAAAGTAAGCAAAGCCCTGCAACGACCGGTCAGCCTCATCCTATCGCTGGCACTGGTTGTAGGCATTATGTCTCTACTGCTCATATACATTGTTCCCGAGCTGGTTGTCACGGTCCAAGTTCTGCCGCGCGGCATCTCATCTCTACTCGCACATTGGCAAGAGGCTATCGACCAAGCCGCCGCCGAGGATACGCAGTTGGCCGCTTTCCTGAAATTAGCCGGTATAAATATCGATGAGACCTTTTCTTCCCTAACCGGGATCTTCATCCAAAGCTCCGACACCGCCTTGGCCGCCATACTACGCTTCATCTCCGGTCTACTGAACAGAACCCTGCTCTTCCTGCTCGGCATCATCTTCGCTATCTACATTCTTCTCGACAAAGCCAAAATGTCACATCAGGCAAAGCTGGTCCTTCGCGCCTTCCTCAGCGACTCACACTATAACAAATTCATGGACGTTATGAAGCTGGCCTCCCGCTGCTTCAATGGCTTCATCTCCGGTCAGATGCTCGAGGCGATGATTCTCGGCATTCTTCTCTTCCTAGTTATGACTGTACTCCGACTCCCCTATGCGATAGTTATCGCGGTACTGGGCGGTCTGATGACCTTTGTGCCGATTCTCGGCGCCTATATAACGGCAATCATCGGCGGCCTGATGATTCTCACCATAGACGCTAATCAGGCACTTACCTTCCTAATTGCTTATGTGGTTCTGATCCAAATCGAGACTAACTTCATCTACCCGCGCGTCGTCGGACGGACGGTAAAATTGCCCCCCTTGATTGTACTCCTGGCCGTCACAATCAGTGCATCACTCCTTGGGCCTGTTGGTCTCCTCCTGGCGATACCGCTCTTCTCCTTCCTCTACGCTATCTTCCGGCGTTGGGTCTATACGCGCAATATGAAACGGGCCAGTGATCGTCCCGGCCACTTCCGTGCTCTGCGCGACGAGTTCATGGAACAGTTCATGTATGATTGGGAAGAAAACAAAGACACCGCTGACAGTACTACAACAACGGACGAATCCTCGGATATGTCAGAGACAGCAGAAATATCGGAGGAAGAAGATAACGATCCAGCAACAATCGACAAAGCAAGCGATGAGGACAAGTCGGCATATACCGACGATCCGATATAGGTTTAAAACAGAAAAGCTGATTTTAGTTTAATTGATGAAAGCCCGTCCTTCCGGCATAGTCACATGCACGCCATCGACTATTCCATCGGTAAACAATATCGTTATTCTTTGTCCCTGCTCTCCCTGTAGACTGTATGAGCTGAGATCGGCAAAGGGCCACTTGTTGAGTATCTCTTCCTTGCTGATCCCGGGACAGAGAAAAGTTCCCAATTGATAGTCCGGATTGGTAATCAGCATGGCTATCACCGTGCCGGCAAAGGAATTTTCTTCTTGCGGTGTGTCGCTGGATAGATACAGCCTCAGACCGGGATAATCTACCTGAATTAGCCACAAATCATCCGGAGCGGCGTCCGTCGATTCAACCGGACCGGGACGATCTCCATCAGATTTTGTCGTGCCGCTCATCTCTTCGGCGGAGGTCGAAATCGGATCTGTTGTGCCGGACTCAGCAGTCGACTCCGAAGCAGAGGGCTCGGTATCTCCCTCCGCCGTCATTGTCGGCGTTGTGCCAACCGTAGATGTGCTTCCGGGCAGACGACTAATCAGGACATCCTGCGGCTCCGCATCAAGCATCACGCTCAAACTATAGTTGCTGATCATCGCATTCAAAGTAATCGCCCTGCCGCTCGGCAAATAGAGGCGATAGAACGAATCGGGAATCTTTTGCGGAACACGGTCATCTATTTTGTAATTTTCCTCGCCGAGATTAACAATCTGCATCGAACGCGTCTTGCGATATTCCGCCTGCGTCACACTCGATGACTGAGGATCATTCAGCACCTGCAGAAACTGCAATGCATCGGCACGCAATGACACCAGCTGATGATTGTCTGGAACAACATTCTCGCGATAATAATCTATCGTGAGCTCCGCCTTATAGCGCCGAATCTCGTGGGTCGGCACCTCGGAACTGAGTAACTTACTCAGATTATCCGTATATCCCGAATGCAAAGTCAAAAAATAGAGCTCCGCCCGCTGTAGCAATTTGAGTGAATCAGATACCCAAGCACGCGTAAGCACGGCAACCCCATCCGCCGTGCGTTGCACAACAAACGGGAAACGATTGTAACGACGCGTCAATGTGGCCAACTCCAACCAGAAAAAAACACTCTCCTCATTGGCCAATGCGATCTCCGGGTTGTTCTTACGCATCTCATTCAAATAACTGCGGGCTTCCGGCTCGGTCATCGGGGTAATTCCGGCAATGGAGATGCCGAGAGCGTTATGTAAGGCGTAAACATACTCCTGAAACTGTATATAAGTCGGTGCCTCGGTATTGCTCAAATTCGGCCAAATCCGGTCATACATCGATGCGGCGAGCCCCGGGTCGTTTATTGCCCTCATAATATAGATCACTAACTCATGCTCGGAAATCGTCTCGAGGTCTTCCGAGGGGGTTGGGCTCAGTGCCGGTGTAATATCATTCGGCAATATTGAGCGCGTCGGCGAAGCACCGGAGATTACCGGATCAGTCTCCGAGCCGGCCGGCGGCAGAAGAAGCGTTTCGTAGCAACCGGCAAATAACGCCGACAGAAAAATCAAGAGAAGTAGGCTGGCGATCCGCAATCGTCGCGAACGAGACTTTATATAAGTTTTACGACCGTCACCTCTTTTATCCAAGCTACCCCTGCCTTCCTTCATGCCGAATTTCACGTTTATATTATACCTGTTGTTCGATCCAAGTGCGATTCCAGCGCTCCAGAGAGAAACACATAATTATCCCCAGACTCATAAAATTCATCAACATTGCCGTGCCTCCTTGGCTGACAAAGGGTAAAGGTATGCCGGTCACCGGCATCAGTCCAAGATTCATCCCGACATTCTCGACAAAATGGAAAGCAAAGATTGCCGTCAAACCGCTAACCGTATAGCGCCCGAACAGGCTGTCGGTGCGCTTGGCGATTAAAAAGCAGCGGATCAGGTAAAATACGGTCAGGAAAATCACCATCAAAGCGCCGATCCAGCCGAGCCAAGCCGCCACCGCCGAAAAAATAAAATCCGAAGGCTGCACCGGCACATGAACCGAGCGTGCCGCCTCGGATCCGGCCAGGCCGGCATAGGCAATGGCACGCTTAGCCTGAGTGACATTATAGGTCGACTGGGGATCTAATGCAGGAAATAAAAACGAAATCAGGCGACTCTGTTGAAAAGGCCGCAAAACAAATATAAAAACCAACGGCACGGCCATGACCAAGGCGGAAATAGTGATCAGCACATAGCGTAGCTTTATTCCCCAGACAAAAATCATCACCGAGATCATCACCATAAAGACCAGCGCCGTGCCGAGATCCTTTTGAAAACCGATCACCAGACCCAACTGCGGCGCAACCGTCAGCGCTATATATAGCCAGCCGTGGCGCTCAATCCGCCCCGTACGCATCCCCTCGAGAATCATCCCCACCACCAGACAAGTGGCTATTTTCGCCAACTCCGAAGGCTGGAAGCTGCCTATGAACGGAAGCTTAAGCCAGGCATTGGATCCGGTCGAAGCGGCTACTTCCCGATCGCCGAAGCGGAGCAGAGCCAGCTGCAGAACAAAGCTCAGTACCCAGAGCACATAACCGCTGATCCGCAACATCGGCAGACTCAGCAGGGAAAACATTATCATAGCGACCAGACCGAAGATCACCGCTCCTGCCTGAATATATATGCTCCGCGGCCAGTTCCGTAGGTAGGCGGGATTATTGATCAACACGTTGTTGAGGACAAACAGACCGATGACGCACAGCGCCAGCACCGGCACCAAGAGCCAATAGTCTAGCGCACGGAAATAGGCGCGACGATAAATCGGTTGACTGTCGTTATACTGCATCACCCGTGGAAGCGGAAACCGGTTCCTCCTCAACTTCGGCTTCAAGTTCTGCCTCGGCGGCGGTGTCAGCCGCAATCTCAGGCTCAGCCGCAGAGTCGGCGTCGGCTTCGACATCATTGATCTCGGTCTCAGCCTCGGCTTCGTCTTCAGCTACGGTCTCGGCCGCAGGCGGAATTTCACCCAACAATATCTTTCTCTCGGTCGCCAGACGCTCTTTGCGGGTCTTGGCATTCAGGATAAGGATGACAGCCAGACCGGCAACTGCCATGACCGCGGACAACAGCTGCGAGACACGGATATCGGTTGTACCGATCATCAGCGGGTCGGTGCGAATCCCTTCAACAAAGAAGCGCAGGACGCCGTATAGTGTGAGATAGGTGGACGTAATAATCCAGCGCCGAGGCTGACGGCGACGAATATAAAGCAATACGGCGAAAATGACCATATTGCCGAGAAATTCATAGAAGAAAGTCGGATGAACCGGCGCATTGGGATCAATTCCGGGGTATTTGTCCTGCACTGTGTAGAGATAGTTACGGGTTCCCTCGGAAATCATACCCCAGGGTAAATCGGTATTGGTACCGAAAGCTTCCTGATTGAAGAAGTTGCCCCAGCGTCCGATCGCCTGCCCCAGAGGCAGGTAGACGGCTGCGAAATCCATGAAGTCCTCGGCCGGTTTCTTTTTGATTCGCGCAATCAGGAGTATGGCCAGAATTCCGCCGATCACGCCGCCGTAAAAGGCCATGCCGCCGGAGCGCATATCGAAGATCAGGCGCCAGTCCTTGGAAAAAGTTTCCCAGGAGAAAACGACGTAATACAGACGCGCAAAAACCAACATCGCGGGGATCACCGCCAGAACCATATCCAGCAGATCGTCCTGATTTATCCGAGTGCTTTTCTTTTTAGCGTAGAGCATCGCTAAAACGATGCAGAGAATCGTCGCGAGAGAAATGATCAGGCCGTAATTGTAAACGGTAAAGCCGAAAATGGTAAAGGCCTCGCGGGAAACCTTCAAGTCATTGATTCCCAAGCCGGGAAAGCTGACATTGTACATTACTGTGTCCTCGTTTCTGCAAGTACTAATGATGAACAATAATAAGCCTCATTGCCAAAAAAATCCATAGCGCGGATTGCCGCCGCCGGATCAATATTCCGATACAGCAGCACGTAATCGAAAAGATCGGAGCCGCTCAGCGCCAATTCGGTCGCCGCCATTCCGGTTGCGGAAATGGAGTCGAGCGAGCGGATGAAGTCGCCGGTCTCGATGCGGCGTTGCCGTTCATAGTCGTCCGAGTCCAAGCGGGTCGCCAGATCGCGACCGATTGCCAGGAGCTCGGCTTTGACGGCCTCGGCGGCCGCGACCGGATCGGCGCTCTCCCCTCCGACAATCAGCGTGGCAAAGCTGTTCTCGCAGATCCAAGTATAGCCGAAAGAATCATTGACCAACCCGGCCGATTCGAGCTTTGTAAACAGCGGTGCCGTATCGCCGAGAATCGAGTCGAAGAACAGGCGCCCGGACAGACGCAGACTCAGCAGATCACGGGCGTTGAACGGATCGCTCAGAGTCGGCGCCGGCAGCTTTATACCGACCAAAAATTGGCCGATCAGGATATCGCGGGTCTCGCTGACCTGCTTTTCCGCGACTTCCGACGGTTCGGGAAAGGGCAGGCTGACGAAGCTGGCGTTTCGACGGTGGCGCGGATCGCGGCTCCTAATCGCGTCGAGATTTGCCATGATTTTCGGAAAGATGCTCTCCGCCTCATGATCACCGACCAAAACTATCGAAAAATTCGGCAGAGTATAAAACGTATCCGCAAAATCGGCCAAAGTAGCGGGCGTAATTTCCGCCAGGGACGTCTCGCTGCCGATAATATGCTCGCCGACCGGATGATTCTTCCACATTGCGCACATCAGGTTTGTGAAACAAATCTGCTCGGAACTGTCCCGATCCAGCCCCAGCTCGGACAAAATGACCGCCCGTTCGCGCTCCACCGACGCCGGCAACAGATCAACCGTGGTCACCGCGTCGAGCAAAAGTTCCAGACAGCGCTCCACATTTTCGATGGTCACAAAATAATATACTGTATCGCAGTAGCCGGTTAAGGCGTTGGCGCGCGCACCGAGTTCGCTGAGTTGCTCAAACAGCGACCCCTCACTGCCGGCTTCGCCGAAGACCATATGCTCAAAAAAGTGGGCACTGCCGGGGGGAAAGTACTTTTCGACACCGTCGGAATCGACGACCCGCGTGTGGACACTACCGTAGGGAATGCCAACGGCGGCAAAGCTGTGCACAAAGCCGGGGCGCGGCAACAACGTGACCGTGCACCCGGAGCTGTGCCGGGCGACCCGCATTTCCCGTCCGGTATAGGGATCCCTCTTGGTGTAACAACTGTAGATTCGATCTTCGACCATGCTCACTCCTTGTTCAACCGTCCTCACTCTCTGTTCGGTTGGAGACGGTAGCTGAGAATCGGTACCAGACCGGCCGCCGTTTCCGCTATCTCATGCGGCTGGATTTGCCTGATTTTCGCCGCCAAGTCGGCCGGAGATTCGCTTTGTCGACTCAGACATGCCGCCACGTCATAACTGAGCGTGCCGGAAAGGCTGTCCCGCAAAGAAATCAATGAATTGTACAGCTGCTTACGCATATTATTGAACAGACTCGCGGAAAAATCACCGGCGGCCAGGCGGGCGATCGTCTCGTTGATCGCGGCTTCGGCGACGTCTTCGCTGCCCGGATGAACCGCCGCGGAAACCGTCAGGACCCCGAGACCGTGATTCAGTTCGCTGCGGACACTGTAGGCCAGGCCCAGTTCTTCGCGAATCTTCGCAAAGAGCATTGAATCCGCGCCGCCACCGAGCATGGCGTTTAGGAGTGTTAGGACGTGTCGTTCCGGGGAAACATAGCTGTACGGCAATTTATAGGCCAGACGCAACGACGACTGCTGAGCCTGTCGCTCTTCGACAACCGGTTCCAGCGGCGAAAGCGGCATGGGGCTCGGCAGACGGCCGGGTACGGGCATCGGAGCCGCATCTGTTTCCGCATCTCCCCTCTCCTCCGCACGGTGCGACCGATACGGACGCAATTCCTGCAGAGCCTCTATTGTCCTGTCAATCCCGGCGGGACGGATTCTGCCGATCCAGCGAACCCGCAACGGAGCCTTGTGGAGGAGTTCGTGCCAAATTTCACTCAGTTCGGCCGGCGTAAGAGTCTGTAATTGTTCGGAATTACCCCGGGAGGACAGACCATGAGCGGTGTGTCCGACGGTCAAATTATCGATAAAGCGGCGGCCGGCCCAAGAATGCGGATTATCCTCAACGGCCTTGAGCAAATCGAGCTGATTATTGATTTCACTCGCCACCAATGCGGCGTCGAAATGACCGGACTCATCGGTAAGCGGCTCGGTAAGACAGGCCAGCACCAATTCCAAGAGTTCATCGATCGGATTGATGCCCGCATCGACATGCCCGACCGCCGAAGCGTGGAAAACCAGGCGTCCCAAGTCGCCGAAGGAGCCGGCATCGGCCGTCCAGGTGGCGCCGTAGAGATCGGCCAGGCGCGCGGCCAATAGAGGCTTGGTCGGATAGGCCTTGGAAGCCGCGGTCAAAATTCGGGCTATCACGGGCACGGCACTGCAGAGATTCTCCGTCTTGCGGAAATAAAACTCCCAGTACAGACTGACTGTATTAAAGCGCTCGGCACGAATCACGCGCACTTCCGTCCCGGCGGCGGAATAACAGGGCAGAGCCGTATCCGTATTGCGAAGATAGGCTTCGGCGTGTTCAATATCTTGATAAATTTGCGCGACCATCGTCATATAACTCTCGAAGCGCTCTTCCGGACGAATAAAGCTCAGCAGATGCACGGTAATTTCCTTCCCGTACAAATCCAACTCACGATCGAAAATCAGGCTCTCCAAAATCGGTTCGGTTGTCGGATCATCAACCGTCGGGCGCACCCCGAAATTGCTTATGGACGGATAATAACGTCCATCGACTTCGGTCAGGGTCACGTAGACCCCGAAAGGCGGCCAAATCTGCTCCGGCGGACACAATATATTCGCCGTCGGGTGTCCGGTCGTGCGTCCGCGGGCGGAACCGCGGATCACCTCGCCGCGAATAGAAAAATGATGCCCCAGATAACGGTTGACTTCCTCTATGTGACCGGCCAGCAGAGCCTGGCGTATAAGGGAACTGTGTACAGTTGCCCCGTTAATCCGCACCGGAGGTATCACAATGACGCGCACACCGAGTTCCTCGCCCCAGCGCTGCAGATGAGCGACCCTACCCGCCGAATCGGCTCCGAAACGAAAATCATAACCGACCACAATCAGGCGAACCCGCAAATCGCGGTAGAGCACCTTTTCCAGATAATCCTCCGGGCTCAGCCGGGAAAATTCGGTACTGAATTGCTGCACATATACCCGATCCGCGCCGCAATCGGTCAGGTGACGGTAGCGGTCGGCCGCGGATTGAAGCAAAAAAGTTCCGCCCTCGTGCATGCGACGTTCGCGAACCTTGCGACCCATGTCACTACCGGGAACCGAATCCTCATAGGTCGACACGGCATTATTATGCGGCGGCAACCGATCGAAAGTGAGAATACAGGGACTCAAATTCGCTTCGGCGGCGGCATACAGTAAAGTGTTAATCAGAGCGCGATGTCCGACATGGCAACCGTCAAAAAAGCCGATACAGACGGCACTATAGCCCTGCGACTCAATATCATGATCCCGCGTCCCGGCGGCATTGTCGATATCCGCTCCGCGAAGCCTGTCCGCCTGCGAATCCCAGTTGATATTTATCAGGTTCACCCCGCATCCGTCCTCCCCGCAACAAACTAGACCGGGAACATTCGTTCCGCTTTTACCCACGGTCTTCCTTCAGTGTAAACGATATTCACGATGCCGTGCGTAACGCGGGGTGCGTCCGGAGGCCGATTTACCGCCCGATACGGCGAAGCAATATCTCCGTCTAGTCTTTCGGGAGCAATCGGAAAGCTTTGTCCCCAGTAGAGCTTTTGTAACTCCTGCGCATCGACATATAGCGGTGGAAAGTCTGCCAGAGCCTCATCCGCCGACAAGAGCAGACCGGAAGCAAACAGTTCCGCTACATCGGTCGGCAAAGCCGTCAGTGTTGAGGCCGCCGTATAATGTTGAGATCCGTAAGAGCTACGTAAGAGAGCCGCGCAGTAGGCATTTGTTCCCAGATCCGCGCCCAAGTCGCTCGCCAAGACGCGTACATATGTACCCGTCGAGACCGACCAGCGCACCAAGAGAACCAAATATTTGCCCGGCGAAATCGGTTGCGGCAACGGCCGCCTGAAATATTCTTTCCAGATTCCTTGTAAATGCGCGAAACCCGCGGCTTCGGACGGTACCGGTTCAGTGACGGATTCGCTCCATTCCACAAAGGATGCCGCCAATAACTCACCGGCTTCGACCGTGATTTCTTTTGCCTGTCTCTCCACTTCAACCCCGCGCCGTGCTAAATCATAGAGACGTTGTCCCTGATGTTTCCGCGCGGAAAACATCGGCGGCACCTGAGATACGGATCCGATTCGCTCGGCAAGCAGATCCCGGACCGGGGCAAAGTCATCGTAACTGAAGGTAGCGATTTCCTCCGGCGAAAACTCCCTTTTTTCCGTGATCTCCCGCCCGGCGATATCCGCCGTATCCGTAGCTATTCCACAATAAATCAGAGCGATATATTCTTTACTTCCTCTCTGAACATAAGGAATCCACTTTGTGGCCTGCCCGAAAGCCACCGGCAGAACACCCTCGGCAAACGGATCGAGCGTTCCGGCATGGCCGACTTTTTTGATTTGGTACAGCGAACGTAATTTCTTGACCACATCGAAGGAGGTCCAATCGATCGGCTTATAGATATTCAGCAGGCCGCTTATCGACATAACTACGGTGATTCATGTTCCGGCGCGCAACTCATCTCCTCGGTCGCCGCCGCCTTGACCTGTTCCAGGCAGTCCTCCGGTGATTCCGCCCACAATGAGAATCCGGCCGCCGCGGCATGACCCCCGCCGCCGAAACGCAGAGCCAGCCGCCGAGCCGCACCGCCGTCGTCGCTGCGCACCGAGGCACGATATTTGCCGAGCTCAACTTCCCGCAACATTACGGCCAATTCGACCCCGGAAACGCGGCGCAATTCCGACGCTACTCCGCTCAGGTCGTCCTCCGAAGCTTTGTATTCCCGCATTTCATTACAAGTTACAATATCAATCATAATTCGCCCCCCGCATAGTGAGGTAACGCGCTGAAAAACCAGGCCGCGTAGACGCATCTGGGTCTCGGTCAGGGCATCGTACATACACAAATTCAAATCTGCCACGCGTGCTCCGTGTTCGACCAGATAGGCGGCGGTCTGAAAACTGCCGGACGTGGTATTGGCATACAGAAAGCGACCCGTATCGGTCAGCAGACCCATCATTAAAATATTGGCGCAGTCCGCGTTTATTTGCAATTGCGGGAAGTGATTCTGCCAATAAATTCCCAAGCGGGTCAGCATCTCGCAACAGGCTGCGGCGGCGGTGTCGCGCCATATATGGGGTGATTCGTCCGGCTGATCCGGAATATGATGATCAATTATCCACCGCTCCGGAGCAGAATCATACATGCCCATGCGCTTACCCAGGCGCGATCCTCCCGAATTATCCAGAGCGATGGCCATGGCCTGACGCTCAAGCGGGAATTCATCGTATCCGCAAACTCCCATGACGGCACCGTCCGTGTTGACAAAGCTGATTACTTCATCCGTAGACTCTTCCGCGATCACTCGTGAGCGCACGCCGATTTGTCGCAGTATCTCCTGCATAGCCAGACAGGAACCCAAAGCATCGGCATCGGCACGGACATGCGGATAGAGAAAGACTTCCCGATCCGTTCCGGCCAGAGTCGCGACGCGCCCAGCCAGCAGGTCCAGGGTTTCCCGGCATATTTCGCCGCCGAGAATCTTCTCCGGCTCTTGACTCACGTATCGTTCTCCTCGCGAAACTCAACGGTCTGTCGATGTGCTTCGGCGGCTCGGTCGGCTCTCGAAACTTCATCGATCAGCTTGGTGATTCTTACCCCTTCGGCAATTGATGTGTCGGCCACAAAAGTCAAGGCGGGGAATTTGCGCAAACGAGTCATCTGCGCCAAGCGGGAGCGCAGGAAGGGCTTGGCCTCTTCAAGAATCTCGACGGAAGCGGTAACCGCTTCCGCGCTGCCTAGAACCGAAACATAACAGAAAGCCCGGCCCAGATCGCCGGTCATACGAACCTGAGTTATACTGGTAAACGGCGGAAGCGGCAGGTCATGGAACCCACTTTGAATAATAAGCGCCAATTGGCGTTTAATCTCATCGGCAATACGCCGCGCCCGCATGGGATTACTCATCGACTACCTCTCTCATCACATAGGTCTCAACGATATCGCCTTGTTTAATGTCATTGAAGTTTTCAATCGACAGACCGCACTCATATCCGGCATTTACTTCTCGGACATCGTCCTTGAAGCGGCGCAGCGATGCCAGGCGGCCCTCCATAATCACGATGCCGTCGCGTATCAGGCGCAGTTTGTTATTGCGATTGACCTTGCCGCTAAGCACATAGCCGCCGCCGATCGTGCCGACTCCGGAAGCGTGGAAAATCTCCCGAATTTCGATCCTTGCCGTAACGACCTCTTCATAGGTCGGGGCCAGCATGCCGCGCATCGCTTTCTCGATATCCTCGATTGCGTCATAAATAACTCTGTAGAGACGGATATCGACTCCGTGCTCTTCGGCCAACTCGCGGATGAGATTATCCGGACGGACATTAAAGCCGATTATGATAGCTTCGGACACTTCCGCCAGGCGGATGTCGTTCTCGGAAATGATGCCCACGGCCTCATGAACGATATTGATGCGTACCTGCTCGTTGCTTAGCTTCTCAAGCGACTGACGTACGGCTTCGACGGAACCCTGGACGTCCGCCTTGATAATGATATTGAGATTGACCACCTCGCCGGCGCTCATCCGATCGAAGAGGCTGTCTAAGCTCATCCGTGAAGAGGCGTTGAGCTGGCGCTCGCGCTCCTCCTCGCGGCGACGGGCAGCCAACGAATGAGCCACACGCTCGTTCTCAACCGCGTTGAATATCTCGCCCGCTTCCGGAACATCCGGCAGGCCGATGATCTCAACGGGCACGGAAGGTCCGGCCGCGTCGATTTGCTTGCCGGTATGGTCGACCATGGCACGAACGCGACCGACCAATGAGCCGGTGACGATAGTATCGCCCGTACGCAGAGTTCCGCGCTGAACCAAGAGTGTTGCCACCGTTCCGCGCGAACGATCCAGGCGTGCCTCAATCACCGTACCGGCGGCGCGACGATCCGGATTGGCGCGCAGATTTTTCATGTCCGCCGTCAAAAGAACCATCTCGAGAAGATCATCGATATTCTCCCCGGTCAGCGCCGAAACCGGTACCATTATGGTCTCACCGCCCCAATCCTCCGGAACGAGGCCCTTCTGAGCCAGTTCCTGACGAACACGATCGGGGTTGGCGGCCGGTTTATCAATTTTGTTAATCGCAACAACGATATCGGTCCCGGCTGCCTGGGCGTGGCGAATGGCCTCCAGCGTCTGGGGCATTACGCCGTCATCGGCCGCCACTACCAGGATGGCCACATCGGTAACCTGAGCACCTCGAGCCCGCATCGTCGTAAATGCTTCATGGCCCGGAGTGTCGAGGAAGGTTATCATACGATCATGAGCCTTAACCATGGAGGCGCCGATATGCTGGGTAATCCCTCCCGCCTCCCCGGAAGCAATCCGCGTGTCACGGATTTTGTCCAATAAGGTCGTTTTGCCGTGGTCGACATGACCCATGACAACCACAACCGGCGGACGCGGCAGCAGATCCTCTTCCGAATCTTCCTCCTCGTCAAAGAGAATGTCTTCTTCGGTGACAACAACTTCCTTCTCTGCCGTGATATTGAATTCGGCGGCGATGATCGATGCCGTATCGAAATCAATATCCGTATTGATAGTTACCATCACGCCGTTCATCATCAGGCTCTTGATGACTTCCGCGGCGGTTTTCTTAATCGCGGCGGCAAAATCCTTGACGCTCATCGTCTCCGGCAGCGTGACGCTGGTCAAAACCGCCTTGCCGGGGGCATCACCGTCCGACTGACGACGGTCACGACGGATATTGCGCAGGCTCTCATACATATCCTCCTGCTGGGCATGCCGGTCACGGCTACGATAGTCGCGTCCGCGCTGAGAGCGCCTTCCGTCGGCGGCGGGAGCCTCGGATCCCGGCACTCTTCCGCCGGAGCGGAAACCGCCGCTACGGGTTCCTTCGTTCTTGGTCGGCAGAGCCTCGCCAAAGCCCGGCTGTACCGTTCGTCTGGTTCGGCGGCGCTGGGACTGGAAGGCGGGTCGTTCATCCTGATCCTTATCCTGTATGTAGCGTGTTTGAGTATATCCGTCTGCGGCACCGGGGGCGGGACGACGGTCGGACGAGCGACGCTGTCCGAATGGGGCGGCCTGTCCGCGGTCACGCGGACGCGTCTCTGTCTGTGTCTCGCTCTTCCGCTCTTCGCGGCGGGCATGCATTGCGGCAAATCTAGCCGCCGTCGCCGCCAAAGAACTCTGGGCAGTGCTCGGAGTAGCCGGACCTGCCTGCGGCAGAGCGCTAGGTATCGAAGTAGTAATAGTCGATGGTCGTGACGAACGCGGCGGGCGAGCCGGGGCAACCGGGCGCGGCGGGCGAGCCGG
>JAAZJE010000065.1 GCA_012800515.1 Clostridiaceae bacterium | reverse complement strand
GCGGCAATAGCATGATCACACCATTCCCATACAAAAGCGCCGGCAAAGCCCGGGTAACGCATGAGCCGTTCGTTATAGTCTTCGAGATCGCCGCAGCTGTTGCCCATCGCATGCGAGTATTCGCACAGTATGAGCGGTTTATCGATTTCATCCGCGGCCATAAACAGATCGATCCAGCTCGGAGTGTCGTACATGACACTGGCCACGTCGATGTTCGATTTGTCAAAATCGACGGTGGAGTGCTTCTGGCGCGCCCGCTCATAATGAACGAGCCGCTCTTGATCAACCGTCTTGATCCAGGCGGCCGCCGCTTCGAAACACTCACCGTAGCCGGCCTCATTGCCCAGCGACCAGAAAATAACCGAGGCGCGATTGCGATCTCTCAGAACGCAGTGACGCACCCGGTCGACAATCGTTGTTTTGAATTGAGGATCCATCGCAATGCGACAATACGCGTCTATAATCTGAGGATAGAATTTATACCCCGGCGGATAAACGTTATTATCCGGGTCGATGCCCGTGTCATTTCTCTTATGACGAGCTCGATAATCCTTGGAAAAGAACAGGGACATAACCGAGTGGGTTTCTATATCCGCCTCATCGACAATGTAAAATCCGTAGCGATCCGTAAGCTCCAAAGTCCAGGGGGCATTGGGATAGTGACTGGTGCGAATAGCATTAACATTATGCTCGCGCATCAAGCGCAGATCCTTGACAAACTGTGACGGAGAAATGGTATAGCCCGTCACGGGATCGCTGTCATGGCGGTTCACAATAAGGGGTCGGTAATATTCAGGCGGAACTCGTTTTCTCCGATTGCCTCGAATTCGGCAACGAAATTACCCTGCGGATCATACAGCGCCGCTACCAGCTGCGGCGTGATTTGCCGCTCGGCATCGCTGGAAACATCGTTTAACTCCACGCTGATCCGGATAGCCGCGCTCAGCGCTTTGCCGTCATATGCGCCGGACTTGAGCCGTAACTGTGTGGTCTGAGTAAAGTCGCGGATATGGCGACGACTTCTCTTCAGCAGATATACCGAGCGGAAGATTCCGCTCATGCGTAGCTTATCCTGCACTTCCACATAAGTATTGTCGGAATATTTCAATACCAATACGGCCAGGCGGTTGCGTCCTTCAACAAGGAAATCATTCAAGCAAAATTCCGAAGTAGAGTGGGAAATCTGGCTGTAACCGACGAATTGTCCGTTGCACCAGAGATACAGGCAACTGTCGACACCTTCGAAATTCAGGTAAAGCAACTCTTTCATGTCGGCAGAACTCAAGTCGATATCCCGCAGGTAAAGAGCGCAGGGGTTTTTGCTCGGTACATGGGGCGGATCCCAGGGCATCGGTTGCGGTATGTTCATGTAAGCGTGGCTGTCGAAGCCCTCAGTCTGCCAACAGGAGGGGACGGAAATCTGCTGCCAGCCCATTTGAGGTACGGGCTTAAATTCCTTTGCGACCGCGGCTTCGGGAATGAGATCGGGCGCCGTAAAATACTGAAAATCCCAGTTGCCGTCCAAGCTGATGAAAGTCGAACTCGCCTCGCGTCGCCCGGGTAGAAGATGAGTTGCCGCCTGATTCAAATCAAGCTGCTTCGGCCAGGCATTCTCGGCACAATTGGCCGACACGATCCGCCAATCGGATTTATTCAAGGGAATATAGTAAGCGCGCGGCTCTTCCGTCCCCATATGTAAGACCTGTAAATTGCGATGTGCGTCCGGTAATTCCACGATACATTCTCTCCTATAATCGTTTGCTCTTATTGTTTTTGATTTCGCTGTTCCGTATCGCGGCGAAGGAGCAATCGTTCCGGTTCTTCACGGATCCGGCTCCGGTACTCTAGGCCACAATAACGGCAACACCGTCGGGTATGGCGGTAATTTCGGCATTCGACGAGCCGACGATCGCCTCGGCCTTGGCCAGGGCATCCCCGAGATCGGTTGCCGGGATCATATGTAGATTTCTGACCATTTCATCCGGCGCATCCGATACGTAGACAACCGTTGCTTTTTGTAATACGCGGATAAAAATCTGCGTCTGCCACTGATCGGGCGCCGTTTCGTTACGATCCCGCTTGAGAAAAGTAGCCAAGGTTTTGCCGATATCGGGCTCCTCGGACATTTGTCGATAAAAACTCTCGCCGCCGTGCCCGTCTTCGGATTTGGCCAGCATGATAATCACACCGTTTTCTTTGACGGTAGCCTCCGCCGCCGTCATTCCCTTGACCGCCTGATAAATATTCTGATCAAGCGGATAACCGCCGTTGCTTGAAATAACAATATCCGCGGGTTTCGCCTCCGTCCGGCAAAGTGAATTCAGAAATTCACAGCCGGCCATATGAGCCGTCTCGACATCCCCCGCCACAGCATAAACGACTTCTTTGTTCTCATTGATGACCACATTGACAATGAAGGCCAGACCGGCCTTTTTAGCCGCCCAGAGCATGTCGCGATGAATCGGATTTCCTTCGAGTTTACCGGTTCGCGCATTCGGATGAGCGATAAATTCCGCACAGTGGTTGGCTAAAACCGTCAAACGACCGGCTATACCGGGCATGACGCTCTTCCTTCCTCCGGAAAAACCGGCGAAAAAATGCGGCTCGATGAAGCCCTCGGCCACCAGCAGATCTGCATCATAGGACGTTTGGTTGATAATGCATTCGCCGCCGCTGGGCATATGTCCGATTGAGATCAGGGGGGAGGTATCACAGTTATGAACCTCAATTCTTTCACGCTCGACAATATCCGCGCCGAATTTGCCGATCAACTCCGCCCGCGTCATCTCCCTGTGACAACCGGTCGCAATGAGAATCGTGATCTCGGCATCCGGATTGCCCCGGCGGATCTCCCGCAACATCGGCGGAACAATGACCCTGCTGGGCACCGGGCGAGTGTGATCGCTGGCAATCAGGACAACCTTTTGTTTGCCTTTAGCCAGTTGATATAGCGGCGGAGAACCGATCGGAGCGACCAAAGCCTCCTCCACCAGCTGATCCTGAGTTTTGCCGGGGAAATAATGGTGCAGCCTCGAGCGCAGTACACCTTTAAGCCGACTTTTCGGTACCTGCAAAGTTCGTGTCTCATTCCCGTACGGAAAGACCACTGTTTCCATGGCATCAACCTCAGAGCGATAATTATCTTCCGACATCCTAAAACCCTTCTGGATTTACATTGATTTCCGCGATTATCTCGGGCGAAACTTTTGGAGTCCGATCCGGCAGTAGCAGACCGTTCACCTCCTGCATTACATCCGTCAGTTGCGTGTAGCAGTAGCCTTGGCAATAAGGTAGATTTCTGATCGCGTCGGTAAGACCCTTATAGCGTTTCAGAAATTCCTCTACACTCTCAACCTTATCATGATAACCCCAGGTCTCCATATTGGCGATTTTTCCCTGCTTGCCTTTGACCGTCATCGCAATTCCGCCATATTCCGTTATCATAAAGGCCGAATTCTCTGACGATGTAAAACCTTCGGCAAAACACATTCGTCCCGCTACCGAGCCCGCTTCTACCTTTTCTCTGGTCGCGAAATGCTTCGCGAGTTCCTCTCCCGAAGCGACATAGTCGTGGATGGCGCTTATATCCGTAATAGTCTGTTCCCAGCCGTCATTGCCGCTGACCAATCGGGTCGGGTCCTGAGATTTGCACAAGTAGTAAAGCATTATACTGAAATTTTGCTGCGCCTTATCGGCATAGATTTCCCTTACTCCCCAGCTTTCGTTCAGAGGCACCCAGGTGATGATCGACGGGTGGTTATAGTCGCGCTTAATAAATTCGCTCAGGTCCCGGCAGAGGTTTTGCCTGCTGTCCCAATTATATTCATAGGCACTCGGCAATTCGCCCCAACACAGCAATCCCAGCCTGTCGCACCAATAGTAGAAGCGGGGATCCTCAATCTTCTGATGTTTTCTTACCCCGTTAAAGCCGAGGGCCTTGATCAATTCCACGTCCGTTTTCAGCGCATCGGCATTCGGCGGGCTGAGCAGACTCTTTTCCCAATAGCCTTGATCCAGAACCAGCCGCTGATAAACAGGCCTGTTGTTCAGTAACACCCGACCGTTCTTCACTTCTACTTTGCGCATGCCGAAATAAGTCGACACCTCATCGGTAAGCCGGCCGTTCACCGACACCCTTATATTAAGCTCGTAAAGATGCGGTGTTGCGGGCGACCACAGCTTCAGAGAATCCACTCTGTTCGCATCCCTCATGTCCAGACTGATCGCATAGCGTCGGTGCGGGACATTACTCGTAATCTGACGAACAACCCGACTGCCGTACATCACGGTGTATTCGAGGCTTACCTCGCCGTACCCGGGAATTTTGTCCAGTACAACTTCGATTTTTGCGCTACGACTGTCTATATCCGGAGTCACATGTACATAGTCGATTGAGATTCCGTCGGTTCGCTCGAGATATACGTCCTGCCAGATACCGCTGCAAGGCGTGTACCAACAACCCATGAGCCCGTCCTTCCAGTATTGTTTGCCACGCGGTTGGGCGATGTCCCGGGAATCCTCCACTCTGACAACCAGCGTATTCTCTGCCACCAGAAATTCCGTTATATCGCAGGAAAAAGGCGTGTAGCCGCCCTCGTGCGAGACAAGTTTCTCGGAATTGACATATACATCGCACTTGTAGTCCACGGCGCCGAACTTCAGATGTACTCTGCCGCCGATCAATTTTTCGTCCAAAGTAAATGTTCTCTTGTACCAAATTACGGGATGATATCCCGGATCGTCGATGCCGCTCTTCTCACTCTGATAAGTGAACGGAACCAAAATTTGTAGCGGGAAGTTCGCCTTGCCGCTCTGCCAATTCGCCTTCAGGCCGATATTACCGTCGTCAAAGGCGAAATCCCATTTGCCGTTCAGCAATTGATAGCTTTTTCGGTAAAAATCCGGACGGGGATGCCGGGCTCTTTCTTCGCTCATCAGACTATGCATATGAACCTCCGAAAATAGTGCTCGCGCAATCGGTAAATTATTCAAGAAACGCCTACGATACTATGATACGCAGGCGTTCTTTGCTGGAGCTGCTGGCCGGATTCGAACCGGCGACCTGCTGATTACGAATCAGCTGCTCTGCCAACTGAGCCACAGCAGCGGCAATACGTTCGTGAGTCTATCTGCTTCCGGCGCTTTTGTCAAATATCCGGCGTACCCCATATTCATGGTCCCATATTCATGGAGCGCGAAAGCAAAGTCGCGCTCCGCATAAAAATGT
Source organism: Clostridiaceae bacterium (assembly GCA_012800515.1). Lineage (GTDB taxonomy): Bacteria > Bacillota > Clostridia > Saccharofermentanales > Fastidiosipilaceae > JAAZIX01. The sequence goes on along the minus strand of JAAZJE010000065.1, from coordinate 5,590 downwards.
TGACGTCTTTTTAGTTTCGTACTTCTCCGCCCAGTTTATTGATCTTCTTGATGATGCTGTTCATTTTCTCATCAATTTGTTCAGCGGTCAGGGTACCCCGGTCGGAGCCGAAATGCACGCGGAACATGACGGATTTTTTGCCTTGGGGGATTTGCTTGCCGCGGTATTCTTCGATGAAGACAATACTGTCGACACTTTTTTCAAGTGCCGTGCAGATGTCCTGCCAGGCGGTTTTCTCATCCACCAGGATGGAGAAATCCTGTTCCACCACGGGAAAGAGGGGCAGACGCTGATAGACGTTGCTACGGGAAGGAAGGGGGACGAGCGCGTCCACATCCAGCGCCATGACGACTACCGTTGCGCGCTTGATACCCGTCAGACGGGAAGTTCTGAGCGAAATGACTCCGAAGGATCCGATTGCTTCGTCTCCCGAAAGGATGTTCAGCCAGGCCTTGGGGTCGGCCCAGGCGGGTTTTTCCTGTTGGGCAAAGCCGAGCGACTCCGACATGACGGCCCGGGGCAGATCCTCCAGGACGCCTTTCATCTCCCTAAACAGCAAACCGGCGTCCTGACCGACAAAGGCGGCGGCCAATTGCCGCTTTTGAAGGGGCAGGGTTTCGTTCTCGTCGCTGGGATGGCTTTCTCCCGGGGCAAAGACCTGGGCCATCTCAAACACGCGGAAGCTTTCAAAATAACGCAGATTCAACGCGGCGACAGCCAGCATGGCGGGGATCAAAGAAGACCTGAGACTGGCGGTGTCGGGGGATGGCGGCGCGGACAAACTCAGACAACCCTCAGGGTCAATGCCTGCCGCCTCCAGATAGCGTTTGTCCACCCAGGGATAGGTGAACACCTCCTGCATATCGCAACGGGCGGCGAAATATTCCCGCAGGCGGCGCTCCATCTGCGCTCCCGGCTGACGGACGGCGGCGGTCAGCTTTACGGTGGGAGGGATAAAGTCAAAGCTGTCGTAGCCAATTATCCGCGCTACTTCTTCCAGCACGTCATCGGGCAAGTTGACATCCCCGGTAGCGCGCCAGGAGGGCACGGATACCCGAAGCGCACCTCCCTCGGATATCACCTCAAAGCCCAGGGGACGCAGGAGACGGGCGACTTTATCGCTTGTGAGTTTCCGGCCCAACCGGATATTAAGCCAGTTCAGCTTCACCGGGATCACGGGGCAGACGGTCTTCACCGGGTAAACGTCGCTAAAAGCACTCATACGCGCCCCGGGGAATAGCTCTTTGATAAGATTGTTCGCCACCGCCATGGCCTGATCAATCCGCTGTGTGTCCAGGCCCTTCTCGTTGCGGTTAGCCGATTCGGTGCGCACCTGATAGCGGTTGGCGCTACGGCGCAACTTGATGGGTTCAAAATTGGCGATTTCAAGAATCATAGTGGAGGTGGTAGGTAAAATGGAGTCCTTGGCTCCTCCCATGATACCGCCCAGAGCGATGGGTTCCGTGGCGTCGCAAATCATCAGATCTTCCCCGCTCAGCTCCAGCTGATGTCCGTCCAGCAGGGTGAGAGTTTCGCCGGGTTTGGCGTTTCTGATGATGATTTCTTCCCGGACGTTTTCCTTGTCAAAGCCGTGGGTGGGCTGGCCCACAGCGAGCATCACATAGTTTGTCAGGTCAACCAGAGCGTTGATGGGCCTAACCCCTGTTTTCCACAGCGCTGTTTGCAACCACCAAGGAGAAGGGACGCTGGCGACACCCTCATATATGATGCCGACATAGCGTCTGCAACGCTGCGGGTTCTCAATAGTGACGGGGTATTCCGGCAACTCCTCGGGCCTTTCGAATGGCGGGAGAGGTTTCAGCTCCAGGCCGTAGATGGCGGCCAGCTCCCGGGCGATACCGTAGTGTCCCCACAGATCGGGTCGGTTGGTCAGGGATTTGTTGTCAATCTCCAGGATGATGTCGGAAAGCTCCAGCACCTGAGCCAGAGCATCGCCTGGCTGTCCTTCAAAATCGGCCAGGTCTATCACCTCATGCTCATCTTCCGCGGGGAAAAGCTCATCCAGTTCCAGTTCCGCCGCGGCGCAGATCATTCCTTCGCTTTTTATGCCGCGTAGCTTGGTGGCCTTGATGAGGACGGGCTCACCCTCCCCGTGCCAACGCACCTTGGCGCCCGGCAGTGCCACGGCGCAGCGCATCCCCTCATAGATATTGGATCCGCCGCACACGATAGTGGACGGTGTCTCCCGGCCTACATCTACCGTACATACCTTGAGCATATCGGCCTGGGGGTGGGCGCTGATCCGGGTAATGAGACCAAGCACGCAACCGCTGAGGGTATCGGCGGGGTTTGCGGTGCCTTCCACCTCCACCGTACGCATAGTCAAGTCATAGGAAAGCTGCTCCGTGGAGAGGGCCTCGGGTAGGGAGACATATTCTTTGATCCAGTTGAGTGATACTTTCATTTTTCCTTCCCTACCTTACCTGAACTGCCTAAGGAACCTGAGATCCGCGCTGTGAAACAGCCTTACATCGTCCACCCCGTAGCGCATCATTACCAGGCGATCGAGACCGATGTTGATATAAAAGCCGCTCCAGATTTCGGGATCAAGACCGGCGGCTTTCAGCACATTGGGGTGAGGGGTGCCGCCGGGCATCACTTCAATCCAGCCTACGTTCTTGCACACCTTGCAGCCGCTGCCGCCGCACACAAGGCATTTCATGTCAATTTCAAATCCCGGTTCCACAAAGGGGAAGAAGCCCGCGCGCATGCGGGTGTCCGTCGGCCTGCCAAAGACCTTCTCCAGGATGGTGCCGACCAGTAGCTGACCCGAAGCGAAAGAAAAATCTTTTTCCACAATTAACGCTTCATACTGGAAAAAAGCGCGTTCGTGGCGGGCGTCGGTTGCCTCGTTGCGGTAAACTCGGCCGGGGTAGACAAAGCGGGCGGGGGCGCCGTGCTTTTTCAGATAGCGCACACTGCCGCCGGTGAGGTGGGGTCGCAGGCACAGACGCTCGCTACCCTTTTTGTCCTCGGAGCCTTTAAGCCAGTAGGTATCCATGGTATCCCGGGCGGGATGCTCGGGGGGAAAGTTCAAGTGATCAAAGGCATATTGTTCGCTGGTGATGTCGTCCTCCGCGTACACCTCAAAGCCCAGGGACAAAAAGGCGTCGTTCAGGTCGTAACACATCTGGGTGATGGGGTGGAGCGCTCCCGAGACAGGCGGTATGCCCGGCAGGGTCAGGTCAAGCTCTCCTTGGATAGCCGAGCCTTCATCCGCCAGCGCCTCCTCCCGGTCGGTAATCGCCTGGGAGATGGCATTTTTCACCTCGTTTGAGAGCATGCCTATCTGCCGGCGTTTTTCAGCCTCCAGCTTGCCCAATTCCTTCAGAATCAGGGTCAACTCGCCTTTTCTACCCAAGTACTGATGGCGGATCTGCTGTAACTCCTCCGCCGTACCCGCGTTCCGCGCCGCCTCAAGAGCCGCAATTTTCATGGTCTCCAACCGTTCCCGCATCATAAACCTCCGGATACGATTCCTTATTACCTGCGAAAGAATGCTAACATTCTCGAATTTATTCGTCAATTGCCGCGTCCGATTTCAGATGCGGCACAAGTCATCCTTCGCGCCCGATTTGCCATGAGGTATGCGGTAGCGTCACGGTGCCCGTTGCGCCAAAAATGACTCTATTTCCGCATAGGTAGGCATGGAGCTGATAGCTCCGTAAGACATTGTGGAGAGTGCGGCCGCCGCATTGGCAAATGCCAGGGTTCCAGTGAGCCGATCGCCCCGCATCTCCCGCAGTGACACTTCCCCACCGAGCAGGCGGAAGAGGAAAGCGCCCCAGAATGTATCGCCGGCTCCGGTCGTGTCTCTGGTTTCGACTTTGAAGCCCGGAGAATAGGTAACCGCCCCGCCGGAAAGAACCTTGGCTCCTTCGCTACCCAGCGTCACGGCCAGAAGTTGCATTTCCGGATAGCGCCTCTGCAGTTCCCGCATCGCCTCCTCTATGTCCGTAAGATCGGTGAGGAAATACAACTCTTCTTCGGACAGTTTGACCGCGTTACATAAATGCAGAGCCTCGGAAACGACTTTTTTGGCCGACGCAACGTCCTCCCAGAGGCGAGGACGCAGATTCATGTCAAAGGAGATCAGCGCCCCGGCCTCCTTGGCCGTCCAAGCGGCCTTTAAGGTGGCGGAACGACTCGGTTCGACCGTCAAAGAGACCGACGCAAAGTGCAGACAGCGGGTCGATTGCAGCAAATTCTTATCAAGTTCCTGCTCGCTGAGCATCACATCGGCGGTGTTCTTTCGATAAAAAGAGAAGGAACGCTCACCCTGCGCATCCAGGGAAACAAAAGCCAACGTGGTCGGATACTCGGTAGAAATGAGCAGATACTTCGTATCGACCCCGTGCTTCTCCATAACCTCACGGATTTGCCTGCCGAAAACATCGGTGCCAACCTTGCTAATTACCGCCGTCCGCAGTCCCAGCTTCCCCGCCATGGCCAATACATTGGCCGGGCCGCCGCCGGTATGGCCGTCAAAACGCAGACAGCCCTCCTGTGAACTCGCAACCGAAACAAAATCGATCAGAGATTCCCCGACCGCCACTAAGTCATATTCTTTTCCGTCCCGCTTCATAGCTTCCGGCCTCTCTTCCGAGTAAAATCTGTATTTCATTATATATCGAAGACACCTTTTGCGGGTCCGGGTTCTGACAAATACCGATCTGTGGTAAAATAGCGGCGTATTTATTCACAGAATCGCAGGAGGTTCGCAACTATGCCGCCTATCGAATTAACCATCAGTCTTATCGCCGCCCTTATTCTTGGTATTGCTCTGACATTTTGGGGCGAATCGCTCTTTCGTCTCTGGATGATTTTTATGGGGGCCTGGGCCGGCTATATGATCAGCAGTCGGTTACGCATCGAATTCGAACTGGAACAAACCGCCTTCATCATCATAACGGTGGTTCTCAGCCTCGCTCTTGCCCTGTTTTTCTGGAAAGCCTTTAAAGTCAGTATTTTCCTGGCCGGATTCTCTCTAGGTGCCTATATTGCCTGGTACTTCGGTACCACGGTCTTCGGATTGAATCAGACCTGGTCATTGCTTGTTGTCGGACTTGTCTTCGCCCTAATTGCCGGTTTTCTACGTAATACTTTCATCATCGGCTCGACCAGTCTCACCGGGGGGATTTTACTTGTTTCCGCCATAGAGGGCTTCGTGAATAAGCGGCAGTCGATCGCCCTACCGGATCTCATTCCGACCATAAATCTGGGGACTACAGAACAGATACTTATGACCCTGGCGCCCTTCCTCGTTGCGGCACTAGGCTTTTACGTGCAGTCGCGACGGCACAAAAACCGCCCGCCGCGCTTCTTCCGCTAATTATTATTTTTCCCGATTGAAATCAGTCGAATTCGATCGCCCGCAAAGTTGCGTCGAGCAGCTTTGCCATATCCGCCGCCGCCCGGGCCCCGACAATACCGACCTCTTCGTGTGAAAGAGGTGTCGCGGACAGACCCGCAGCATAATTGGTCAGGCAGGAAATACCCAGTACCGGAACGCCGCCGTGTGCGGCCAGAATCGCCTCCGGCACGGTTGACATGCCGACTGCGTCGGCTC
>JAAZJE010000064.1 GCA_012800515.1 Clostridiaceae bacterium | reverse complement strand
GCGCCTGGCCCCAACCTCAATTACCGGACAAAAAGGCAGATTTACCCTTTTAACAGCATTTTACTCGGAAATATTCTTTTTGTAATGTGACCATTTGTCACTACTTTTTATTTTTTTGCAGATTTTGCGAGTTTTTTCTTCTCTATGCGCGTTCCTTTTTCGCGTAGCGCTTCCTTTATGCTTCTCCATCGTACAAATTGCGGAATTGCCGCGACCTGTTGCACAGCAGCAGTTTTTGAAACGCGGGTTCGTTGGTTTGAGCTTCTTTGTACCCTTCGTTTGTAAAAGTTGTCGATTTGCCGCCGACCTTGGCACGGCAACGATTTTTGTAACAGAACAGTTTGAAGGAAAGGTTTTTTGTGGTTAATTTTGCACCGGAATCTTTCTGGTCGTTTGCGTTGAGTTTTGGTATATTATCCGGCATGATCAATAGTGCGAGTAAAAACGTCGCGGGCAATATTGCCGCCGGTGAACGCCAAGGGGACGGCTTGGCCGAATGTGAATGTCAAGGAAACGGTTCTGTGTCCGGCGGACAGAATGAGGATTGCTCTACCTCCGGTGGGCGCCAAGCGGATGGTTCAGCTGCCGGAGGACGCCAAGGAGGCAGCTCTGCCCCCGCTGAGCGACGTCGCGAGTTTCGGCTCGGGTTGCGCCGCAGCATCCCGGTTGCCTTGGGCTATTTCGCCGTGGCCTTTACTTTTGGGATTTTTTGCACGAAGAACGGACTGCCACCTTTGGCAGCGGCACTGCTTTCGTTGACGAATTTATCGTCCACCGGGCAGTTCGTCGGTGTGGAGATTTTTGGGCGTTTGGGCAGCTTGTTCGAGATGGGGCTGGCTGTTTTAGTTGTGAATTTGCGCTACCTGCTGATGTCGTTCGCGTTGACGCAGCGGCTCGACCCGCGTGTCGGCATCGGGCAGCGCCTGTTCCTGGCCTGGGGCGTGACGGACGAAATCTTCGCGCTCGGCCTGCTCGAAAGACCGCTCACTTTTGCGTACTATGCCGGGCTAATGCCCCTGCCGATTCTTGGCTGGACGAGCGGCACTCTGCTCGGCGCGCTTCTCGGCCAAGTCCTGCCCGCTTCAATCCAAAGCGCGTTCGGTATCGCGCTCTACGCTATGTTCATCGCCATCGTTGTGCCGCCGACCAAGTCCTCGCGCCCGTTGCAAATTATCGTCGCGCTTGCGGCGTTGTTCGGTGTATTACTTGCTTTTTTGCCCGGCACGCGCGAACTCGACCTCGGCTGGCGGATTATCATCGTTGGTGTTGCGGTGAGCGCAATCGGAGCGACGCTGTTTCCGGTTGATATGGACGAAGCCGGCACCGGTGACGGTGCGGATAGTGATGTGGGTGTGGATGGTGGCGCTGGTGACGATAACGTTGCTGGCAAAGCTGCAGGTTCTGCAGAGAGTGGTTCTGATGGCGTCGCAAACACAGCCGACGGTTTGGCGGAGGTGCGCAAATGAGTTATTTGGTAGCATCTCTGTTAATTATGGGTTTAGTTACTTATTTGCCGCGTGCTCTGCCATTGTTGCTTTTCCGTCGCAAGATTCAGAGCCGCTGGCTCCGTTCTTTTTTGCATTACATGCCGTACGTCGTACTGACGAGTCTGACGATCCCGGCGGTGTTTTTCGCTACGGACCTTTGGTATGCCGCCGCGCTCGGTTGTGTGGTTGCGGTCATTCTGGCCTGGCGCAAGTGTTCGCTCTACGTTTCCGCCCTGGCGGCCGCCGCAACGGTCTGGCTGGTGGAATTTATCAGCAAAATTTTCGGTGCTTAATTTACAACTAATTGCGCAGTAGCAGTAGTTGAAGAAATGCCGTGAGTGGCGGCGAAGGAGCGGCTAGGGTGCGTGAAGTCGCTGAAGTTTCGCGTGTGATTGGCAGTAGTTGAAGAAATGCCGCGGGTGGCGGCGAAGAAGCGACTGTGGTGCGTGAAGCCACTGAAGCTCGCGTGCGATTTGCAACAGTTGAAGAAATGCCGCGGGCGGCGGCGAAGGAGCAACTGTGGCTTGCAAGGGTGCGCAAGGGTGCGCAAGGGTGCGCAAGGGTGCGCAAGGGTGCGCAAGGCTACGCGAGACGCGGGTGGCGTCGGTTGCGCGCCGCTTGAATTGCGGCACTTGTGCGCGCACGCTTAAATCGTGGCGATTGTGCACGCCCGCTTGAATTCGGAAGAAATAAGCTCGATAATTACACAAAAGTGAAATATCTGCGTTTTTGCGGAAAGGTGCGGCGAAATGAAAACAAAGGTAAAAGGAAGAACAGATGCTCGAAGGCGAACCGCCGGCTTGGTAACGATTATTGTTATTGTGCTGAGCCTGCTGAGCATGAGCGTTTTGTCCGCCTGCGCACCGAAGTCGCCGCCGACCGAGACCGAGCCGAGCGGACCGGCCGTGTCTAAGGTTAGAGAGATGCTTTTGAGTCCGGATATTGCCGGAAAATTGACCGGCGATGTGCTCGGCGTTGATATCGACCAAAAAGTGGAGCCGTCTGCCGATTTAAAGCGCTATTCCGTGGTTTATCCCAATCTCTTCGATGTGGCGATTACTGTAATCGGCTTGGCCGCCGACGAAGCTGCATTTTCTGCCGAAGCGGCGAAGATTCATGAAGATTTTCAGTATTTTCACCAACTTTTCGATGCTTTTAATACTTACCCCGGGATGAATAATATTCGCACGATTAACGAAAGCGGCGGTGCCGAGGTGCGGATTGATCCGGAGCTCGGGAAGCTGTTGCAGAAGGGTAAGGAGTACTATGAACTGACGCGGGGCGGGATGAATATTGCGATCGGTACGGTGACTGAAATGTGGCGCGTCGCTCTTGCGGCGGCCGGGCCGGCGCATCCGGAGCCCGCCACGGTTTCGCCGGATCTTCTGCCGACTGCGGCGGAATTGCGGGAAGCGGCGCAACATATCGACCCCGGCAAAATTCGGCTGGGTGCGGATCTCACGACGGTTCAGCTGTTGGATCCCGCGATGCGGCTCGATGTCGGTGCTCTGGCCAAGGGCTATGCCGTTGAGTTGGTCGCGCGCCGTGCCGAAGCTCGCGGTGTCACTTCCATGCTGATCAACGCCGGCGGGAACGTGCGGTCGATCGGCTATCGACACGATAACGGTCGGCCCTGGCAGGTCGCGATCAAGAATCCACTGATCGCGGCGGGGACGCTCGAGCCGGCTCGTGCCGCCGACAAGGTTGCCAGTGCCGGAAAATCCTCCATGGACGATAAATATCTGGCGGTTTTGCCACTGATTGATCACGCCGCCGTGACCAGTGGCGTGAATGAGCGTTGCTTCAAGGCGGATGGACGTTTCTACCATCATATTATTGATCCGCAGACCCTACAACCCGCCCAGGGATATCTTTCCATAACGGTTTATTCGTCGGATTCGGGTCTCGCCGACGCGCTGACGACCGGCCTGTTCTGCCTCGACCTCGAGACGGGGATGGATCTGATCGAGTCGCTGCAAGGCATCGAGGTCGTTTGGTTGCTGAGCGATCGCAGTCTACGGCTGAGCTCGGGCTGGAGTTTTAAGTAGGTAGTTATTCGTTATTAAGTTTTTTTAAAAAGTAATCGCGGCAAAGTTGTAGCTACGGTGCGGCCGCGCCTACGAAGCTGTTGCGCTTGTGGCGGGGTTGTTGGCGAAATTGCAACTTGTGCGCAGACGAGGCGCGGTTGCAACGTATTTGCGCTTGTGGCGCGTTCGTCGGCGAAATTGCAAGTAGTGCCGGGGTGTGTTGTTGTTACATTCGTAGCGTGTCCGCCGGCGAAGCTGCAAGTATTGCACGCGAATGGATCGGTTGCGCTTGCGGCGCATTCGCCGGCAGAGCTGCAACTAATGCACAGGCGCGGCGTGACAGGGTGCTAGGCAAAATTGCGTGTGCGAAGCAATTGTGTTTGCGGCGGGGTTGCCGGCGAAAATGCGACTAGTGCGCGAACAAGGCGCAACTAGGTCTCATGCGTGGTGTAGCAAGGTCGCGGCTGAGGTAACGCGCAAAAACTAAGGCTCCAGTAATGATTTGAGGTCGTCGAGGGAGAGGCCGGCGAGTCCGGTTTGGGTCTGCGGCGCCAGGATTCCGTCGAGGAGGCTCTGCTTGGCTTCCTGCAGGCGGCGTACCCGCTCTTCAATGCTGTGGGCAGTGATCAAGTGCAGGGTATTGACTTCTTTATCCTGACCGATGCGGTGGGCACGGTCGGTGGCCTGGTTGGTGACGGCGGGATTCCACCACGGATCGTAATGTATGACAGTGTTGGCTCCGGTCAGGTTCAGTCCGGTGCCGCCGGCCCGCAACGAAATCAGGAAGAGATCACGCTCGCCACGATTGAATGCTTCGGTCAGCTCCAGACGCTCGGCGGTCGGCGTTTTACCGTCGATATAGAAATATGTATAGCCGCGCTCATTCAGGTGACGGCGCAAAATTGCCAGCATTGACGTATATTGCGAAAACAACAGAATGCGATCTCCACCCTCAATCGATTCTTCAATCAGGGTCAGTGCCATGTCGAGCTTGCCGCTGCCGCCGTCGTAGTTTTCCAAATAGAGTGACGGGTGACAGCAGATTTGGCGGAGTCGCGTCAACAGCGAGAGAATCATGATGCGACGGCGGTTCTCCTCGGCTTTGTCGGCGGGGTGCCAACTGTTGACTTCGAGACGTGCCTTGGCGAGCTCGGCATAGTAGACGGCGCGCTGCTCCTCGGTCATGCCGCAACCGACAACGGACTCGACTTTGTCGGGCAATTCGGTGAGAACTTCACTTTTGAGGCGGCGCAATATAAAAGGCGCGGTCAGGCGACGCAATAATTCAAGTCGGGGGCTCGTGAAAACGGGAGTGCCGTTGCCATTGGCGAAGGTACCGTTGGTTTTGGCTGAGGAGGCGTTGACCTTTTCCGATGCATTAGTCGCGGAAATGCCGGCTTCGGCAGGCGAATTATCAGCTTCGGCAGACAAATTGCCGGCTTCGGCGGGAAGGCCGATTTCCTGAACGAAGTTGCGGCGGAAGTTCTGCTCGTTGCCCAGGTAGCCGGGCATGATGAAGTTGAATATCGACCAAAGTTCGATGAGGTTGTTCTCGACGGGTGTGCCGGTCATGGCGAAGCGGTGGG
>JAAZJE010000063.1 GCA_012800515.1 Clostridiaceae bacterium | reverse complement strand
TACACCGTCGAAAAGGAGTAATTATCGTAGTATAAAGCTGTTTATCCACAAATAGCTCCACATTATCAACAGTGGTTAGAGGGAGAGCGTATGACTGAGAAGAACACAACTGAACGGCATACAAAGGGGATTGTGGCAGTTCGCGCGGCGGCGGAGCAGTGTCGTAAAGCGTCGCATCAGCTACCGGTATTGCCGGCCGAAACAAGAGATAAAGCACTTCGCGAGGTGAGTCGTGCTCTGCGCGCCGCCGAGAGCAGTATCGTGGCGGCTAACCGCCTCGACCTGGAACGGGCCGCGGCAGAGGGTCTGGCCGCACCGCTGTTGGCGCGTCTGAACTTTGACCACAAGAAGCTGACGGAAGTATGTACAGGCTTGGATGAACTGGCCGAACTGCCGGACCTGCTCAATGAACGAACTCTAGCGCGCGAACTCGCCCCCGGGCTGGAACTCTATCGTGAGCGCTGTCCGATCGGCGTAATCGGCTTCATATTTGAGTCGCGTCCGGATGCCCTGGTGCAGATTGCCGCCCTGGCCATTCGCAGCGGCAACGCAGCGATCGTGAAAGGCGGCAGTGAGGCGCGGGAAACCAATCGGGAACTCTTTCGAATTATCAAGGAAGCCTCGGAAGCGACCGGACTGCCTGAGGGCTGGCTGGCCAATCTGGAGAGCCGAGCCGAAATTCAGGCTATCCTCAAGCTGGATGAATACATCGACCTGATTATTCCGCGCGGCTCCAACCAATTCGTGCAATACATCATGGCGAATTCAAACATCCCGGTGCTGGGCCATGCCGACGGGGTTTGTCACACGTATATTTCCGCCGATTGCGATCGCGAAATGGCGCTGAAGGTTGTTTTTGATGCGAAGACACAATATGTTTCGGTCTGCAATGCGACCGAAACCATCCTTATCGATCCGGAGCTGACCGGTAGTTTTCTGACCGATTTGGTGGCGGGGTTGCGAGAACGCGGCGTAGAAATATACGGCGATTGGCTATTATGTCTCGAACACGATGCCAAGTCGGCTACGGATTGGCATACCGAATATCTGGATTATAAAGTGGCGATTCATGTTGTCGCCGATCTGGACGGCGCAATTGAACATATCAATAAGTATGGCTCCGGACATACGGATGCGATCATAACTTCAGACCGGGGAAAGGCCGAGGAGTTCATGAATCGGGTCGATTCGGGCAATGTTTTCTGGAATTGTTCGACGCGCTTCAGCGACGGATTCAGATACGGTTTCGGTGCCGAAGTCGGTATCGCCACCTCAAAAATTCACGCCCGCGGACCGGTCGGCGTGGACGGGTTGCTGACCTACAAATACAAACTCTACGGACAGGGCGATATAGTCGGAGACTTTTCGTCGGGCAAGCGCAAATTCACGCATCGCGACTTAAATTAGCCGCCTAGTCATTGATATCTTTGTACAGGGCGAAACGACGCACGGTATTTGTCAGGCGGTAGGGTTGCGGTTCAATAATGGTGCCACGCTCGGCCAGCATGTCGGACAATTCCTTTAAGTCGCTGAAATAACCCGTGCTTATGCCGGCCAAAAGTGCCGCCCCGTAGGCACCGGAGTCTTTTACTTCGGGCAGTATGAGGGGGCGATCGGCCGCCGCTGCGACGATATCCGGCCAGATCGGACTCTTGGTTGCGCCGCCGGTGAAGGTGATACGCTCCGGCCAGCCGTTATTCAAACGTTTCAAATTTAACAGAGCCTGGAAGGCAACACCTTCCATTATTGCCCGGGCAAGGTCATAGGCCTGATGTTTCTCATCGAGACCGAGGAAAGTTGCTCCTTGCGGCAGGTTATGTGCGCCGGTGAATGAGTAGGGCGAGCTAGGAACAAAGAGAAGCTCATCGGCGAGATCCAGGCTGACCTCTACCTGAGCATCGATCAGGTCGAAAGGCGGCAGTTCCGATGCCGCGACCAGGTGGTTGCGCCACCACTCCAGATAGGTGCCACCGGTGCTGAGTGAAATCATCGATGTCCAGGTATCATCTATCACGTGGCGGCTGAAACTGAAGCCGCTCCTGCTTAGCCGCTCCTGATCTTCGGTAACCGCGAGCACGACCCAGGCCGTGCCACTACCTATTGAAGTAGAGCCGGGCAGTATGGTTCCGCTACCGAGCGCTACGCAGTTTTGGTCGTGTCCGCCGGCAACGACCAGCACGTCGGTAGAAAGACCGAGATCACCCGCCGCCTGTGGAGTCAGCGTGCCCAATACGGTGCCGCTGTCGACCAGTTCCGGCAATTGTTCGACGGTAATGCCAGCCTGCTGCAACAGCTTCTCGTCCCAAACTTTATTGACAACATCGCCCAGCTGGTTGATGCCGGCATTGGAATGGTCGGCGGCGAAGCGTCCGCAAAGATAGTAATTCATGTAATCCGGCACGGAAGCAAAATAATGAGTGGCCTTAAACAGATCGGGATTTTCCCGGCACAAGCGCATTATCTGCAGCAGATTCAGGCCCCGATTCGGACCCCAGCCGGTCTGTTGATAGATATATCCTTGCGGCAGGATCGCCTCAATAGCCATCCGATCCTCGGTGCAGGAAACGTCCTTCCAAAGTACGGCATTTTGGAGCGGCCGGAAGTCGGCGTCGAGCGGCACCATTGTTCCACCCTGCGTTGAAAGAGAAAGCGCGGCTACGGAATAGCCGGACGGCAAATCTTTCAGAGCAGAGCGTACAACGTCGACAGTATATAATTGCCAGAGTCGCGCCTCCTGCTCATGCCGTCCCAGATCCGGCGATATCGTAGGACAATGACGATTCGCCTGAGCCAGGACACGTGCATCACGGTCACACAGCACGGCCTTGATGGTTGTCGTTCCGACGTCGATGCCCAAAAAACACTTTTCATTCTTAACTGTCTGTGCCATATAGGTTTCCCCCACATTGCGCATCCTTTTCTTACTTGTGACGCGACCGGATAGTATTTTACCATAATTTCCGGATAGTACATTTTTAGGCGGCGACTTGCTATCTGTCTAAATTTTTTCAGAGAGAGGGGGGTGGTGGAAAATATTTGTGTTTTGGCTATAACATGCATTCAATAAGATTTTTATTGTGTTGCCTGTGCTATTGTCAAGAATGTTTGATAAAATGGGCGTAACTGTAAAGCACACGAGATTATCGGCAAAATTTTGCGGATCTTTCTCATTTACGCTTGTTGAAAGGATTGAACGAGGAAGCATAAAATGAAAAAGAAGCTGATTGCTACAATAGTAGCGCTATTACTGATTCTGACAGCACTGACGGGATGTAGTGTAGGAGACAGAGTACGCGGAAAAAAGAAAAGTGATATTCTTTCGGCGAGTCCGGAAGGATATAAATACAACCTATTTACGGATGATACGATCGAAATCAGCGGCTGTGATGAAAGCAAGTTGTCGGCAAAGCTAACTATCCCGGAAAAATTGGATGGCAAAAAAGTTACCGACATCGGAATTTTAGCATTTTATGAATGTAGTTCACTTGAGTCGATTGAGATTCCATCCTCAGTCACCAGCATAGGAGCATTGGCGTTTTGTAAATGCGACTCACTGAAGTCGATTGAGATTCCGCCCTCGGTAACCAGTATAGGGGATAGCGCGTTTAGAGGCTGTAGTGTACTTGAGTCGATCGAGATTCCGTCCTCGGTAACCAGTATTGGCTATAGCATGTTTGGAGACTGCTACTTATTGGGGTCGATCGAAATTCCATCCTCGGTCGTCATGATTGGAGACGGAGCGTTTAGTGGTTGCAGTTCACTGAAGTCGATCGAGATTCCGTCCTCAGTTATCAGCATAGGGGGCAGGGCATTTAGTGATTGTAGCTCACTGAAGTCGATCGAAATTCCATCCTCGGTCACCAGCATTGGGGACAGTGCGTTTAGTGGTTGCAGTTCACTGAAGTCGATCGAAATTCCATCCTCGGTCACCAGCATTGGGGAATCGGCGTTTAGTGATTGCAGTTCACTGGAGTCAATCGAAATTCCATCCTCGGTTACCAGCATTGGGGACTGGGCGTTTTGGGATTGCAGTTCACTGGAGTCGATCGAAATTCCATCCTCGGTCACCAGCATTGGGTACCAGGCGTTTAATAGGTGTGACTCCTTGTATGAGGCTGTTGTGCCGTATAAGCTAAATTATTGTGGATCTGATATATTTCCAGAACAAACAAAGATCAGAGATCATAACGGCAACAACAGACCGCTATACAATACATCCGGCTATTATGAATATGCGCTACTAAATCAATCTTATACGATACTGCTAGATTACGTAGATTACTCCAGCGGTAACCAGAGCCTATCTGTCCCCGAGCGACTTGACGGCTTGACGGTAACCGGCATTGGGAAATATGCGCTTGCCTACAGTTCACGGGAATCAATTGAGATTCCATCCTCGGTCACCAGTATTGGGGACAGTGCGTTTAGTGGTTGCAGATCACTGGAGTCGATCGAAATTCCATCCTCGGTTACCAGTATTGGGGACTGGGCGTTTTGGGATTGCAGTTCACTGAAGTCGATCGAAATTCCATCCTCGGTCACCAGCATTGGAAAATGGGTGTTTTGGGACTGCAAATCGCTGAAAACTATATATTTCGGCGGAACAGAAGCGCAATGGGAAAAGATGACACGGGGTATCAACTTGAGTACAGGTGCCGAAGTTGTGTTCGGTGGGAAGTAAAGGCGTGTCAAGCCCGGAATGTTGGTATAAATTTCCGGGCTTCCAAGTTAATGTGTAGTACGCAATGTAGCCGAAGTAAATTTGCAAGAACAGTAAATCTACAGGCACAACGGCTCCCGACAGCGCGTAGTCCCTGTAGTCTTGCATTTCTGCGTGGCTTTGCCTATCATTTAGCTTAGTTTGAGAGCGAAGGTACTGAAACTCAGATGAACAGGAACGAACAGCCGAGCGACCCCCTTAAATTTGCGCACATATATACCTGCCACTTCGGCGCGGGTCATATGATGGCGGCCAAAAAGCTGTCGACTCGCCTCGGTAATAAGCTACGCATCATGACGATCGATTCAGTCAAGGTTGCCTTTCCCCTCGTACATAAAATAGTTTATTTTCTCTATAACCGCATGCTGTATAAGCGCAAACGAACTTTCAAGGCCTATCTCAAGGTCTATGACCGGGAGAATGAAGTATTGCCATTTTTCATGAAGACGATGTGCAAGCGTTACTTACGTTATATGCGCAAACGTCAGCGCCCGGATGTTATTTTCGCGGTTTACGGCCTGGCCGCCAATATCATCTCCACCTATAAGCGCGATCACGATCCGGATCTGCTGACCGTCACGATGATCACTGATTTCTGTGTCTATGATTCTTGGATCAATGAGGGAACGGATCTCTATCTGGTCGGCGCACCCTATACCCGGGATTTGCTGATTGAGCGCGGAATAGATCCGGAAAAGATCATTGTCTACGGTTTTGCCCTGCCTTCGGAAACGGAAAAGAATTTGGTCGGGCGCGAGTTGCCGATTCGCTCCAACGGCAATTCCAAAGAGGCCATTTGTTCCGATTCAGATACGGATGATGCCGATAGGATAAATCTGCTGATTGCCGGCGGAGTGCTGGGGCTTCTGCCCGAAGAAACGGATTTTTACGCAAAATTGTCTGCTCACCCCGGCGTACACATTAACGTAATCTGCGGCAAAAATGAGACACTCAGGAAAAATCTCGAGGCGGCAGGTCTGCCCAATGTCCGGGCCTACGGCTTCATAGACAACATGTTCGATCATTTGGCCTGGGCGGATATTTTTATGGGCAAAGCCGGCGGTCTGAGCTGCATGGAGGCAATCCACATGGAGGTGCCGATCCTCTATCTGCCGCCGTTCCTGCCGCATGAGGCGAAGAACGCGGACTTTTTTGAGATCAGCGGTATCGGGCGGTTGTACGATCATGAGACGACCGCCACCGCGGACGCTTTTGACCGTGATTTTCTGAACGCTGCGGCGGAGAATATGCGTAAGATCACAGCGAGTTTTGAACCGGAGCGGCTTCTGACTTGGCTCCGTGAGCGCAATCTGATTCAATAACAATTCTTGATCATCCGACGCCGTAATCGGTTAATCTGATGATAGGAGGCGGAGTATGGCGAAGATATTGATTGCCGACGACAATGTGGAAATTACCAAAATCCTGAGTGACTATGCCCGCAAGGAGGGCTACGATGTACTGGTTGCCCACAACGGCGAAGAGGCACTGCGGATTTTCGCCGCCGAATCTCCTGACCTGGTGCTGCTGGACGTAATGATGCCGTTATTGGACGGCTTCAGTGTCGGGCGGGAAATCCGCAAAACTTCAATGGTTCCGATTATTTTCATTACTGCCCGTAGCGAGGACTATGAACGGATCATGGGACTGGATATCGGCGGGGATGATTATATTCTGAAGCCCTTTTCGGCGGCCGAGGTTATGGCGCGAATCCGGGCGATTTTCCGACGCACATTGCCGGCGAGTTCCGAAAAAGCCGATTACTCGGTGCGGTGGAATAATCTTACCGTTATTCCGGAGCGAAATATGGCCGTCATCGACGGACGGGAAATTGCCTTGACCGGTAAAGAGGTTGAGATTCTCTACCTGATGGCGAGCAATCCGGGGAAAGTGTACACGCGTGAGATGCTTCTGGATCAGGTCTGGGGCTACGAATATTTCGGCGATTCCCGCACCGTCGACTCGCATATCAAACGTCTGCGCCAAAAGCTCGCCGAAGCCGATCCTCCCTGGGGCATCGTCACGGTACGGGGGCGCGGCTACATGCTGAGCCTTGATAAGGACAGTTAACGCATGACTCGTCGGCTGGTTGTTTATTTTACGATCGCTCTTTCCGTAATGGCGATCCTGGCCTACGGGCTGTCCTGGTATACCTATCGGCGTGCCGCGCTGAGCTCCTTCCGTGCCGAAATGGAAAAGAAAGCGGGCAGTATGGCGGCCGCCCTGGGCGAACGCCCGGGGAGTTGGAAAATTGATGCCGAGCCCGCGGGTCCGACACAGGAGTCCGCGGGTCCGACGCAGAAACCAGCGGATCCGACGCAGAAGCCCGGTGGTCCGACGCACGATCGCGGCAGGCGCGGCAACAGCGATGGTAAGGGGCGCATCTCCTACTCGATGGGTCGCAGTTCCTTCGTGAGTTTTTTGCAGGATCTGGTCGGCGATGATATTTGGCTAATCAATCGCGAAGACGGAGCGATTGCCTTTGGTAGTGCGGAAGCGTACGACAGTGCCGAACTGCCGGACAATATGGATGCCCTGCTGGAACGGGTCTGGGCCGGCGAGCGGTTTTTCTCGGAAGATTTTGCCACGGTTCTGGGCACGCCGGCGATGACGCTGGCCGAGCCGGTTAAGAATCAGCACGGGCAGGTGATCGCCGCCCTGCTTATGCATACGCCGCTCAACGCTTTCAATGCCGCCTTGCGGCAGGGTCTGCTCGGCCTGGTCGTGATAATACTTTTATCGTCGCTTCTGTCCTGGTTTTTGGCTTTGATTTTAATTCGGCATTTCAGCCGACCGTTGGCACGAATCGGTAAGGTAACGCGGGAGTTGGCGCAGGGCAATTATGCGGTTCGCACCGGGATCAGCGGCCGAGATGCGGTTGGAACCCTGGCGGCGGAGGTGGATGCGGTTGGTGCCGCTCTGACAGAGGCGGAGCAGGAACGGGCGCAGGCGGAGTCGGCGCGGCGGCGCTTTCTGGCTTCGGTTGCACACGAACTCAGAACACCCGTGACGATCTTTCGCGGCGGAGTCGAGGCTCTGCGCGACGGTGTCGTCGCCCCTGAGGATGTGCCGCGCTATTATGCGACCCTGGCCGAGAACAGTCTTGCCCTGGAGCGCCTGGTCAATGACCTGCTGGAACTTTCACGCCTCGAAAGCCCGGAGTTTACCATTGAAAACCACGAGCTGGATTTCGCGGCCGTGATCGCCGATGCGGTGCGTTCGGCCGGTCAGAAAGCGCGGAGCAGAAACATCCGTATTTTGACCGATATTCCCGAAGGCGAATATCCGCTGCGCGGAGATTACGGGCGTCTGCGCCAGCTTCTGCTGCTACTTTTGGATAATGCGATCGAATTTTCTACCGAAGGCGGCACTGTGGAATTAAGCTTCCGACACCGGGGCACGGCCGCCTTGCTCACCTTGCGTGATCACGGCAGCGGCATGAGCGAGGAGACAAAGGCGCGGCTTTTTGAGCGTTTCTATACAACCCGAGGATCTCATGGTGGTAGCGGACTGGGTCTGCCGTTGGTGCGTGAAATAGCCTTGCGGCACGGTATAGAACTTTCCTTTGAGTCTGCTATCGGATTCGGAACGACCTTTTATCTGCAATTGCCGCCTCGAATTGAATAATTGTCACACAAATGCCACATAAGCGGCCGAAAACCGCCATATTGCTCCTCTATTATGAAGTTGTGGTCGGGACGGAAGCGGTTGAACGAGAAAAAACAACCCCATCCCATCCACAGAAAAACAGAAAAGAGGACATAATTATGAAGGATAAGAGAAAGAAGAAAATCATCTCCATCGTAGCGGCAGTTACGGTATTACTGGTGGGTATGTTTACCCTTATGGGGAGCAGCCTGGCCGCGGAGGCGAACACTCGACGGGCACGCGGTGCGAACCCCGATTGTCCGGTTGTTAACGGAGAGGCTGAGCCCGGTGATGGTCTAAAGCTGCGTCAAGGGAATTCAGCCGAGAACCGCAGGCGTGACGGCTCCGGTTGCGGAGAAGCCGGAAGCGGCGAAGGGCAGAAGCTTCGTCAGGGCAATGCCGAAGAAAACCGCAAGCGTGACGGTTCCGGTCTCGGTGCCGGACAGGGAGAGGGCGGAAACGGTGCGCGCCGAAACGCCGGTGAAAATCGAGGCTCCGAAGCCGGCAAAGGCGTCGGGAGAAACTCCGAGGCCGCGGAACAGCGTCGAGCCGAGAATCGTGCCAACTGTAATTGTGAACAGCCGGGCACGTGCGATCCCCGCGGCTCGCAACAGCGAGGCAAAGATGCCTAAATAAAGCCGCATAAGCTCAATCAGTAAGCAAAAGCCTCTGTCTACACAGAGGCTTTTGCTTACCTTTGGCGGATCCCTACTCAAAAATACATGCTTTATTTTGCTGAGTTATGAAGAAAATACGGGTGTCTACCGCTATTTTCACGTCGCTTTTAATATAATCGAGGCGAGGTTTAATCTCAAAAGGAGGGTAGAATGGGACAATTAAAAATAGGTTGGGGTCGGTCGCTGATCTCGACTGACGAGCCGGTAGGTCTGAGCGGCCAGTTTCACGTCAGAATCAGCAAAGGGGCGGCGGATCCTCTGTACGCGACCGCTTTGGTTATAGAGGACGACAATGATGCGGTCATCATGTGTTCTCTGGATGTAGTGAATATTCGCTGCGGTTTGCTGGATAGGGTGAGATCCCAGCTACGGAGCACGAACCCGGAAATCCCGTCGGAGAGAATTTTCCTCAATGCCACCCACACTCATACCGGAGGAGATTTTTTTGCCGATAACGGAGCCGGAAGCGAGCCGCGGGGCCGATTCCCGGGCTGGCCGGAGCCTCTTCCGCTAGGAAGTCTGAATCGGGTGGAGCCTAAAGAGTATGGTGAATTCGTGACCTACCGGACCGTGGAGGCCATCCGTACGGCCTGGATGCGGCGTCGCCCCGGGCAGATTGCCTGGGGTTACGAGATGGCTGTAACCGGACACAACCGCCGCGTGGCCTATCGGCGCGACGTTTCCGATCTGCCCCGCTTCCGTAGAGCCAGCGGCATAGTGGTCAACGGAACCAGCGTCATGTACGGACCGACGGATATACCTGAATTCAGCCATTATGAGGCGGGTGCCGATCCTTTCATAAATCTGCTCTATACTTTTACGCCCGAGGGAGAACTAACCGGCGCGGTCATAAACGTGCCTTGCCCGTCCCAAAATTCGGAGCAGGAATACATGATGTCGGCCGATTTTTGGACCGAAGTGCGCGCGGAGCTGGCGGCAACCTACGGAGAGATATACATCCTGTCGCAGTGCGCGGCGGCAGGAGACATATCGCCGCGGCAACTGCACTACCGGAAGGCCGAGGCCCGCCGGTACCGTCTGCAATTTGGCAATGACAAGGGGGAGTTGGAGATTTCGATTGAACACTGCCGGCGCCGGATCATCGCCCGGCAGATCTCCAATGCCTTTACTTCCTGCCTGTCCTGGGCGCAGAAAGAGAAATACGCCGATTTGCCGTTGCGGCACGTCACCGAAACAGTGCATCTACAGCGCCGCCAGGTGACGGAAGAGATAGCCGATCTGGCCGAGCGCGAATTGCGCGCTCTGGGAGAAAAATCCTACGTCCATACGGAAGACGCCGAAGCCGATCTACTGGCTAATTCGCGCCTTTACAGTAGTCGACTACGTTGGCTTAATGTTCTGAACAGATACGAGCTACAGAAAGAAGAACCGCTATATCCCATGGAGTTGCATGTGGTTAGACTGGGCAATATCGCTTTTGCGACCAACCAGTTCGAGCTGTACATGGACTATATGCACCGCATCCAAGGACGCTCACCTTTTGAACAGACTTTCATCGTGCAATTGGCCGGTACGCCGGGAGATTACGGCGGCACCTATCTGCCCACTGAGCGCGGGGTCACCGGCAAGGGCTACAGCGCCTGCATCTTCGACAATCTGGTTTCGCCGGAGGGCGGACAGGAGCTGGTCGAAGCGACGCTGGCCGTTCTGAACGAACTGCATGACGCCTGACGGATGCCTTTCCGCCTACTTAACGGGATTGGCGGCAAACAGCGCAAAATAAGACACAAATGGCGAAAGGTTTTCCTGTAGGATATCGATTATCGTCATATTAAATCTTTTTTCAGACAATCGTGTTTGGTTTGAAAGAAGAGAGAACGGAGGAGGAATTTATCAATGAAGAACAAAAGTAAAAGAGTGCTGGTTCTGCTTGTCGCGGTAATTATGTTACTGGGCCTGGTTGCCTGTCAGCAGGGCGGAACCCAGCCTTCCAAAGAAGAGACACAAAAGCCTACGCCCACGCCGACGGCTAAGTCGGCGGCCACTGAACCCGCCAAGACCGATCCGCCGGATCCCATGGCTGAGTGGAAACTCTACGATAAGCCGACGACCTGGGTGGCTATGCGCACTACCTTTGCCAACGCTCCCTCAAGCGGCGATCAGTTGGCTCATAAGGAAATGGAGAAGATCACCAACGTATACCTGGATATCCAGGAAGCAGGCAGAGGCGCTGAATATAACAAGGCTCTTAATCTGGCCTTCGCCACGGATTCGCAACCTGAGATCATCGCTGTAAGCGCGAGCGCAGCTCAGAAATACGCCGCTGACACCGGCAAAATTATTGATTTGACGGAGCTGCTGAAGGAACACGGTAAGAATTATCTGGCGCGGGTCAAACAGCACAATCTGGAGAAACGTGCCACCGCCAGCGACGGCAAATACTGGAACATCAGCAAGATCCGCATTGAACACGACAATAGAGTCGGCATGATTAACAAGCCGCTGCTGGATGAGCTGAATCTAAAGGTTCCCACTACAGTGGAGGAAATGACGGAAGTACTGCGCAAGGTCAAAGCGCATAATCCGGAGGCGATCCCGTGGATAGCTGGAGCATATAGCGGTAGCGGCGGTGTTTATGCATTCGCCGAGTATTGCTTCAATATCAGTAAAGGACCTCAGGAATTCAACAACGCCATCCGTTACTCCTACTATGAGGATCAGGACGCGACCAAGGACATGGTCAAATGGTTACGTACGCTGTACAAAGAAGGGCTGCTGGATGCCTCTTACTTGAGTCGCTCAAACGACGATGCCAACGCCGCAATAAGACAGGGTCAGGTCGCCTTCGTTTTTGGCTGGTTCTCCGGCGGTACCGACAAAGTTGATGCGGATGGGAAAACGATACCTGATTCCACGGAGTGGGTAACCGTCCCCGGTATGATGGCGCCGGATGGCAAGCGTCATCTGTCTCCGAACAATCCCGTACACATCGGTATTGCCGTTACCAGTAAAGCCGCAGATCCGGAAAAAGTAGTTAAATATTTCGATTATTATTTTACTGACGCGGGTACGGAGCTGTTCAACTACGGCGTTAAAGGCGTGACTTTCAACGAAGTCGACGGCAAAAAAGTATACACGGACTTGATTGCCAAAGCCACGTCACCTATGAATGCGGCTCGTGCCCAAGGTGTTCTCGTCGAAGAATGGCCCATGTATCAGCCGGAGGCAATGCCCGGACTCTACGGAAATAAGCTGGGGGAATCGATCAAGGAGTCCATCAAATACTGGGATCCGCTACCGCCGGTTCTCTCCGCTTCACCCGATAAAATGCAGGAGATGAGTGCGATTCGAGCCGATCTGGACAAAACTTGGCAGGCGTACTTCGCCGACATGATCACCGGCGACAAGGAAGTCGACGACCTCTGGCCGGAATACGTGAGCCGGGTGAAAGAAGCCAAAGTTGAGCGCTACATTGAACTGATCCGGGAAATGTATCAGAACTGGCTCAATAAGAAATAAGTCAACGGACAATAAAATCAGCGAAGGTCGGAGAGGCCGCTGGCCTCTCCGACTTTTAGGCAGGGGAAAGGCCTGATCAATGACAAAAACAGATTACAATTTATATCCGATAAAGGACTCCGAACCGTGGCCGATGTTCTGGGACTCCTATCCGATAGATATATCCGCTGCTTTCGGAGCAAAGCAGCCCGCCGGTAGCCACGGCTTCCTGCAGGTGCGGAACGGAGACTTCCGTTTCGAGGACGGAACGCCGGGACGCTTCTGGGGCGTCAACTTCAATTCCGGAATGAATTTTCCGGAGCATGAATATGCCGAAAAGACGGCGCAACGGCTGGCGGCGCTGGGCGTCAACCTGGTGCGCTTTCATCAGATGGACGCGGAGTGGGCCTCGCCCAATATCTTTCAATATAATAAAGGCTCCAGACTGGTTTCTACCAGAACGCTGGATCCGGTCAGCATGGATCGTCTGGATTACCTGATCTACTGTCTCAAAGAAGCGGGCATATATATTTATTTGGACATGCTTACCTATCGCAAGTTCAAAAGCGCCGACGGAGTCGCCAACGCTCATCTCCTGCCCGATGCCGGCAAACCATATGCCTGTTACATGCCCGATATGATTGAGCTGCAGAAAGAATATATGCGGCAGGTCTGGACCCATTATAATCCGTACACCAAACTCAGATACCTGGATGACCCCGCTATTGTGATGAGCGAAGCGGCTAACGAGAACGATGTCTTCACCCAACCGCTCGACCTGACCTTGCAGCCTTATGCCGATGAATGGTTTCGGCAATACCGCGCCTGGGCCGTGGCGAACGGCCTCAGAGGAGCGGACGCGGATCCGCGACAGCGCGTATTCGAAAACAGAAAAGAAGATGAGCTGGCCTTGCTTTTCAAATATGAAGTCATGCGCCGCTACTATGCGGAGCTGGGTGAATTCCAGCGCGGCCTCGGTGTGCGCTGTCCTCTGACCGGCGACAACTGGTCGCGGAATCTGGCGCTCAGTCTGGCTCAGACCGCCTTGGATTATAACGATACCCACGTCTACTGGTACAACTGGGGCTGGCGTGAATTCAGGAAAACAGCGCATCTTGAATCCATGCTACTTAGCCGACAGCCGTACTTTGATTGTGCGGCGCATATGCGCTGCCTGGGTCGGCCGTTCTTCGTCTCGGAATGGGATGAGCCCTGGCCTAATCCATGGCGAGCCGAGAGCGTGATCTGGTCCGCCGCGGTCGGTTCCTTTCAGGGCTGGGCAGGCTGGGCGATTCACACTTATATGTACACCACGCGTCGTGATCAGAACATTGTCGGCAAGGAAATGCATACTCGCATGATTAATAACATCTCTTACCGCGAGGGTGTCTTCGCTACATGGAACGATCCGGCCAAAGTCGGTCTTTTCCCCCACGCGGCACTGATTACCCGCCGACAGGATGTCAGCCGCGCCCGCGAAGTGGCCGAACTGGAGATTACCGAAACAACACAATTGGCGGTCAGACCGCGTTCCCTGCCCGTGTTAAATAATTGTCTTACGGAACAGCATGAGCTGGGCTTCACTTTTGCTATTGAGGATGACAAACTTCGGCTCGGCGAGACACAGGCCGTGGAAGACGGACGCTCGCGCCGCCGGGTAGACCTGGATGCGGCGGATTTTGCGGGCGACGATCTGCGCTCCGATACCGGGGAGCTGTACCGCGACATTGAGGCCGGCTGGGGCAGTGTCGATACCGCGCGTACACAGGCCGCGTACGGTTTTATCGGCGGAAGGATCGTGGAATTAAGCGACCTGGCCATTGAGTGCGCAACTCCCTTCGCCGTAATTGCAGTGAGTTCACTGACCGCGGCGCCGCTGTCGGAAAGCGACAACATATTATTGACTACCGTCGGACGTTCGGAAAATACCGACATGGAGTATGCCCTCCGTCCCGGTTTGTCAGATGAAGAAGCCGCGGCCGATGAAGAAAGCGGCGAGCCTGAACTGTTGGATTCCGGGCAGCCGCCGGTTATAATTGAAGTTATCAAGGCCGGGATCCGCATCCGCACCGTGCAGACGCGTCTGTTAGTGCGAGCCGTTTCTCCCGAAGGTTTTTGGACCGGCATTGTCCCCTCGACATATGAGGACGGATGGCTGAGCTTCAGACTCGGTGAAACCGCACGGAGTCTGCACTATCTTATTCAGGCGGAATAGATGAAATCGGAGGTCTTTCAGATGAGGAGAAATACAGACGCCTTAGCGGTCGATCACAGGGCAGCGGCCGTTAAAAGAAAAGAGCGCCGCCGAGCTCGTTTCAAACGCTCGCGCCTGCTGTATGCGCTGATGTTTCTGCCCCTGTTGGATATTTTGATTTTCCATTACCTGCCCATGGTCGGCATTGTGATCGCATTTCAGGACTTTTCGGTCGGCAAAGGTTTGTTCGGAAGTCCGTGGGTAGGCCTACGCTGGTTCCGGGAATTCTTTCAGTCGACCTATTTTACGGAAGCGCTCTCCAACACTTTACGCATCAGCCTAACCACGCTGGTCGTAAACTTCCCTCTACCGATCATTTTCGCGCTGATGCTGAACGAAGTAAAAAACAAACGCTTCAAACGCAGTGTCCAAACGATCTCGTATATGCCGTATTTTATTTCTACAGTCATAGTTATCGGCATTGTACATATTTTTCTGGCGGAGAATGGCATTTTTAATGTTCTGCGCCGTATCATCGGACGCGAGACCCTCATTTACCTGCAGAGAAGAGAGATGTTCCTGCCAATCTACATCGTTGTTGGCATCTGGCAGAGTCTGGGGTTCAGCGCCGTGATTTATATCGCGGCTATCGCAGGCGTAAATTACGAGCTTTACGAGGCAGCCGCGATCGACGGCTGCGGCCGGTGGCGCAAAATGTGGCATATCACCCTGCCCGGCATACGTCCGACTATTATCATTCTTCTGATTATGCGCATGGGAGGTATCGTTTCGGTCGACTTTACCAGGATAATACTGTTGGCCAACGATCTAACCTGGCGCGTCGCCGAAACGTTCCAGACCTATTCCTACAAACGCGGTCTGCTTGAGGCTAACTATAGCTCGGCGAGCGCCGTCGGTCTGATGACTTCCCTGGTCGGTTTCATAATGGTCATAGTCGCTAATGCCATCAGCCGCAGGTTCGCGGACGACAGTCTGTTTTAAGTTCCGATACTTTGACGGGGAGGGAAGGAGAAGCGCTATGTCGCAATCAAATCTGCAAAAACGCTCCGGAGTACGCCGGTTGGGGAAGAGGTTCACGGTCACTGACATTATCATAGCTTTGTGCCTTCTGTTTGTAGCTGCTGCCACGCTGTATCCGGTCATCTATATGGTTTCTGTTTCCATAAGCGATGCGCGATACGTCGAACGGTCCGAAGTATGGCTCTGGCCGCGCGGCATCAACTTCAATGCGTACCTTGTCGTGGCTCGGCACGAGATGCTATTGCGGGCTTACGGCAATTCTTTCTTCTATCTTTTCGTGCGCACGACGTATCAGGTAATTATGACTGTCCTGCTGGCCTATCCGCTCTCCCGGTCCTGGTGCGCCGGACGCAAGACGATTACTTTTTTTGCGGCCTTTACCATGTGGTTCAGCGGTGGCTTGATACCTTATTTCCTGGTGCTGTTTTCTCTGGGTCTGTTCAACAATTACGCCGCTATTCTGATCCCGAGCGCGGTCAGCGTCTGGAACATGATAATCTTGCGGACCGGTTTCAGTCAGTTGCCGGACAGCATTGAGGAATCGGCGAAAATTGACGGAGCCAACGATGCCACTATAATGATACGGCTCTTTGTGCCGATGTCCAAGCCGGTTCTGGCCACGGTCACATTGTTCTACGCGGTCGCCAACTGGAACAGCTGGTTCTGGCCGAGTATTCTCCTGCGGAATCACCGGCTCTGGCCAATGACCCTGGTTGTGCGCAATCTGCTGATTGAACTGACTGACCCCACCTTTAACAGAGAGATAATGGGAGGCGGCGTCGGAGGCACTGTACCGAATCCGGTATCTTTTCGCGCGGCCATAGTCGTAATGACGATGCTACCGATGCTGATACTGTATCCCTTCATTCAGCGGTATTTCGTCAAAGGTATAACGATCGGCTCGATCAAAGGCTAGGAGGGAAGAAGGGGGTTGAAACGCAGATATTTCGCGACCGCGTGAGCGGGGGAGACTGAGTTGACGCGACTCACCCGGCTCGTCCGACCCGGCCCGCCGCGTTGACACACGCCTGTTAAAATCATACAATGCACATGTCTATATTTTGTGCGTCCTTTTGAAATGGAGATGGCGTTGCTTTGACTAAACATGTTCTCAAGTATATTACCCATAATCTGGCCAAGGGCTATGGTGCGGGCAAGATTGTTTGTCTGGAATTCCCTATCGGCTACCGGCTCCATCGGCACGTTTTTACCGAGATAATGCTGGGCATAAGCGGCAAGGCCACACATATAGTCAACGACCAGTATATGACCATAGAGGCCGGTTCTTTCACCTACATGAGGCCGGGAACACAACATCAGATACTCCCCATTGCAGGAGAACAGCCGATCATAGCCTATACCCTCTCCTTTGACAGTGCCGAATACGCCGCGGCGTTATGGTCGCATCTGCACAGCCATATGTCCCAGTCTTTCTTCAACGTAAAACTGGATGATAAGTTGTTTGCGGTGGCACGTGCTGTCTTTTTCCGTCTGCTACAGATGCGGAAGACAAACAACCCTTACCTGCCCGACTCTTTCACGGGCAGCGATGAAATTGGGGTTGTGGCTCTCTCCGCCCTCGATCTGAGCCTGCGTCAGCAGGAAGCCGCTCCCAACGAGATGAATTCAACCCTTTCTTATATACTCAATAACTATACGTATCCGATCTATCTGTCGGATATTGCCGACATGGTTCATTATTCTCCCTATCATCTCAGTCGAATGTTCCGTAGCCGGCTCGGTCAGACCTTCCAGCGCTATCTGCTCGAGCTACGTCTTAACCTGTCTGCCGATATACTGTTGCAAAGTGAATTCGGGCTGAACCAAGTTTCCAAACTGGCCGGATTTAACTCCGAATCGTGGTTCAAGCATGCATTTGTTAACTATTTCAACCTGCCTCCCAGCAAGATTTGCGACAAGCATCTGCAAAACGTACGCTCTATTGATCCTACTCATGCGAGTTTGGCACTCTATAGTGAAGAATCCTGAGAGAGGCGAGTGAGGCGACAGTGAGCGGCAAGACAACGAAAACAACAAAAAAGAGCGGCGCAAAAAAAACGGACACAAGCCGTTCCGCTACATCTAAAACGACGCGGAGCGGTTCGGGAAGCCGCGCCAAATCAGGCAGAAGTCGGCCTAAGACAAGCGCTTCGGGAAGTCGCACTCAGACGACGCGCAGTCGTACGGGAAGCCGCACCGGGCAAAGCAACCGGTCCGGTTCAAGCAGCGTGACTGAAGCGCGGAGCGGGGGCGGCGAGGGCCTGCGGCGTGTATGGGCGTGGATTTTGCGCCATGAATGGAGCCGCGCACTAGTAATACTGCTGATTTTCGCGGCGGTCGTCGGTTTAACCCTGCTTTTGACATTGAATCAGCCGACCACTTTCTACATTCTGGTCGGCCTGGAGATTCTGATCGCGATGATCTGTTTTTGGTATTTCAGTCTCCGTCGCGAGAAGTCCGATCAGGACGACGCTACGGATTAACAGTGCGGAAAAACAATTGTAAAGATTGAGCCGACGTCCGGTTCGCTCTGAACCCGGATCTCCGCGCCGAACAAGGCAGTTAGATGTTTAACAATGGATAGACCCAGCCCGGTACCGCCGGTTTTGCGGTCGTGGCTCTTATCGACGCGATAGAAGCGCTCGAAGATGCGCGGCAGGTCGGCCGGTGGAATGCCGATGCCGGTATCGGCGACGCTTATGTGAGTCAGACCGCGCTCGTCCGTCCAGCAACATAGACGCACTTCGCCGCCGGTACGATTGTAGCGGATGCCGTTATCGATCAGATTCATAATCAACTGTTGCAACATATATTCATCTGCCCGGACGGGGCAGTCTTCATTGATATCGGCAGTCAGGCTGACCTCGGCGGCCACGGCCTGCGGCGTCAACGCGGCAACCGACTTGGCGATTATATCACCGGCCTCTATAACTCGGAAGTCGGTCGGCATTTTGTTTTCGTCCAGACGGGAGAGTTGCATAATATCGTCGATCAGGCGCAACAGACTGGCGGCTTCGGCGGCTATGGTGGCTCCGATAGATGAGACGTCGGCATGTTGAACCATATTATTGCTCAACAGATCGGCATAACCGGTGATGGTGGTCAGCGGGGTTTTTAATTCATGCGACACATTGGCGGTAAATTCGCGGCGGAAGCGCTCGGTCTCGGCCTGCTCTGTTGTGTCACGAATCAGAAGGATGGCTCCGGTGTACTCGTTGCGGCTGTTGTAAATCGCCGTGGCCGAAACAGTGTATATGCGGTCATCCAGGGTGATGTTCTGATTTACATTGACGCCGCGCGAACGCAGAGTATGCGGTAGGAGAAGGAAATCCGGGTGGCGCATCAAAACCGAGAAATGCTTGCCGATCAGTTCGGAGCGGCTATAGCCCGGTTCCTGCAGTGTAACGGCGCCGGGGTTGACGACGACTATACTATCCGTGGAATCCAACAGGACGAGCCCTTCCTGCATATTATCGATTAGGACGGTGAATTCGCGTTCGCGACGCTTCATTTCTTGGTCGGCGACACTAATCTGATGCTGTTGACGGTCAATATTCAGTAACAAGGGGCTGAGTTCCGGATAAGTACGATTATCCAACGGGGCATTGAGATCCAAAGTGTCCAGAGGTTTCAAAAGGCGACGGGTCATCCAGCCCGCCCAAATCGGTAACAGAACGGCGATGACCAACAGAATGGCGATCAGTGCCGGCAGAGCGGTGCTGAAGGAAGACCAGATTGAATCCATGCTACGGGAGATACGCATGATCAGATTGTTATTGAGCTTCAAAGCGTAGTAATAAAAGTCTTTGCTGATCGTGTCGGAGCCGCGGGTTGCTTCGCCGTTGCCGCTGAGTTGCGCAGCGATGAATTCCGGACGATCGGCGTGAGACTCCATTTCTTTCGGGTCAGTCAGGCTTTCGTAGAGCACTTCTCCGCTCGGACGAATCACCGTCAGACGATACAGTTCATTCGAGCGGGCGGTCTGCTGTGAAAAGACTTCCATGATGTCCGACCACCATTTCGGCAACAGAGTCGGATCATCCGTCGCGTCAGTGCGGGATGAATCTTTACGAGCGGTTTCCTGAGCGGACTTCAAAAGATATCCGAAAGCGCGGACGTCACTTTGAACGCCGGCTTTGTGATGATTGTACAAGATGGTAACGGTGAGGGCTCCGGTCAAAAGCAGGGTAATTAAGGCGCTGATTATTATGTATGTGGTAATTCTGCGTTTCATAAGCGATAAGCGGTCTATGTTTCCTCGTTAAAGCGGTATCCCAGGCCGCGAATGGTCTCGATGCGTTGTCCCGACTTACCCAGCTTACTTCTTAGGGAGGTAATGTGCATATCGACAGTTCGGGTGCCGCCGTCGTAGTCATAGCCCCAAACATTTTGCAGAATTTGGTCGCGTGTCAGAACCATACCGACGTGGGTCAGAAAAAGTTCCAAAAGACCGAATTCCTTTAAGGTTAAGGTGATCAGTTCATCGTCTACTGTAACCTGGTGGCGGTCGGCGTCCAGCTCTATCGCGCCGTCGATAATTTTGCGCTCTCGCATCACAAGAGAACCCCGACTGCGCCGCAGAGCGGCACGAATTCTGGCCATGAGTTCCATTATGCCAAAGGGTTTGGCAATGTAGTCGTCGGCTCCGGCATCGAGGCCGAGTGTCTTGTCGAGCTCGGTACCCTTAGCAGTGAGCATAATGATTGGCATGAGAGCAAAACGGCTGTCGGCGCGGAGGCGGCGCAGAATAGATAGACCGTCCTCTTGCGGCAACATGATATCCAACAAAATCAGATCCGGTGCGGCATTCTCCATTGCCTGCCAAAATTCCGGCGCGGAACGAAAACCTTCGGCTGTGTAGCCGGCCTGATTAAGAGCATAGACCAGCATATTGCGAATGCCGCTGTCGTCCTCGACACAGTAGATGAGGATTCTGCCGACGGGTGAACTAGTCATCTATTAAACTCCCGGCTGAATTCATCTTCGGATGATCAGGTGCAGGAGGCACGTCCTTGTGGTGACCGGTTATGGCGAAGACCACCCACTCGGCGATATTGGTCGCATGGTCGCCGATACGCTCGAAATACTTGGCAATCATTAGCAGGTCGATGACTTTCTCCGCCATTTCCTCCCTATGTTTGGCAATTGTTTCGATCAGCAGGCTGCGAATACGCACAAACAAATCGTCGACGATATCGTCGGAAGCAATTACGTGCTCGGCCAGCTGTAGGTCGCGACGGACATAGGCGTCGATACTTTGCGTCACCATGCGGCAGGTAGCCTCGGCCATCTGCACGACGGGCGGACGCAAATCCCCGGTCAAATCGAGGTTATCCATGCTGATAATCTCGGCGATATCGGCACCCTGGTCGCCGATACGCTCCAAGTCGGTAATCATTTTCAGCGCCGAACTGATAATGCGCAGGTCTCCGGCTACGGGCTGCTGTTGCAGAATCAGTTGTAGGCAGAAGTTCTCGATTTCGCGCTCCATGCGGTCGATCTCCTTGTCGTCGCGAACAGCGTCGCGAGCCAGGGAAAGATCATGATTAAATAAGGCACGGATGGCCTTGTTGATAATAGCCTCGCAGGCCGCCCCCATACGAATGAGGGCGACGTTGAGTTCTCCTAATTGACGGTCAAAATTACGACGCATTTTTCTCTCCTTATCCAAATCTGCCGGTAATGTAGGCTTCCGTCCGTCTGTCAGTCGGCATCGCAAACAGGCTCTTGGTGTCGGTCATTTCAATGACTTCGCCCAGGAGGAAGAAGGCGGTTTCGTCGGAAATACGAACTGCCTGTTGCATATTGTGCGTGACCATGACAATAGTATACGTTGACTTGAGCCGCATGACCAGATCCTCGATTTTGGAGGTGGAAATCGGGTCGAGCGCGGAAGTCGGCTCGTCAAGTAGCAGTACGTCCGGACGCACGGCCAGGGCGCGGGCGATACAGAGCCGTTGTTGCTGTCCGCCGGAGAGGGCCAGAGCGCTCTTACGCAGACTGTCTTTGACCTCATCCCAGAGGACGGCTTCGCGCAGAACCGACTCCACCAGATCGTCCAGCTTGGCACGGCTACGCATGCCATGGGTACGCGGTCCGTAGGCAATATTGTCATAAATGCTCATCGGGAAAGGGTTGGGCTTTTGGAAAACCATCCCCACGCGCTTACGGAGCATGTTGACGTCGATATTGTTGCCGCCGATATTCTCGCCGTACAGGCTGATTGTTCCTTCGACCCGACATGATTCGATCAGATCGTTCATGCGATTCAGACAGCGCAAAAGTGTTGATTTGCCGCAACCGGAGGGACCGATGAAGGTTGTAATCGCATTTTGGCGAATATCCATGTTCACATTTTTCAGGGCCTGGAAATCACCGTAGAACAGATCTACATCTCTGATCTCAAAGGCTATTTTGTCGCTGAGCGGCGCGGGGATGTCCAAAACCGCTTCATCCGTAAAATCCCGGGCGACATCATGTCCCAATATTTCTTCCATTGTTATTTCTTGATTCATCATTCGTTTGCATCCTTTTGTCCCGCCTTGGTGCGTAAACGCTTGGCAAAGTAGCGGGAGAGTGTGTTCAAAATCAATACCATTACCATAAGGACCAGACCGGTCGCGTAGGACGAGCCCGGGTGTAAACCTTCACTGGAAAGTATGTACATGTGCACAGCCAGTGTACGAACCGGGTCGCGGAAGAAATTGCGTCCGCTGGGGATTTCCGCGACGGAGCCGGCGGTGTACATAACGGCGGCGCTCTCACCGACGATTCGACCGGTGGCCAGGATGATACCGGCGAGTATGCCGGGGATGGCGGCCGGTAGAACAACCGTGAATACGGTTCTCAGTTTTCCGGCACCGAGGGCATAACTGGCCTCACGCCAGGCATCGGGAACTGCGAGCAACGCCTCCTCAGTCGAACGAATTACCAGCGGCAGGATAACTATCGCCATGGTGCAGGTTCCGGCGATTAGCGACATGCCCCAGCCGAGGAAACGGACAAAGAAGAGTGAGCCGAAGAGACCGTAGACGATGGAGGGAATACCGGCCAGAGTTTCCGTGGTCAGGCGAATTACGCGGATGATCTTGCTGGTCTGCTGTGAATACTCAACCAGATATATGGCCGCGCCGACTCCGATAGGAACGGCCAGAAGCAGAGCTAAGGCGGTCATGATCAGGGTGTTGATCAGAGCCGGTACCAGCGACAGATTCTCCGAAGAGTATTTCCAGGCGAACAAATTGCCGTTCAGATGGGGTATGCCCCGGACGATATTGTGTACAAGCAGATAAAGCAGTACGCCTACGGTTAAGAAGGCTGCGGTATAGGCCGCGAGACGCATGAGCAGGGAAGCGGGGTGTTTTAATAAGATGCGCCACTCGAGGCGTTTACGCAGTGCTCGTTCTCTGCGCAAAGCATGTTGATCAGCTGCCGTCATACTTAATACCTCTGTTCTTCAGGATCGAGAAGCTGAAGTTGATAATCAATATAAATACGAATAGAACCACGCCGGTGGCAATCAGTGCATCGTAGTGCAGATCGACGGCATAGCCCATTTCCGTAATGATATTGGTGGTCATGGTTCGCGCTCCGTGAATCAGACTGTCCGGCATAACTGCCTGGTTACCGATAACCATTGTCACAGCCATCGTTTCGCCGATGGCGCGGCCGACGCCGAGTATGATCGCTGAGAGAACTCCTGAACGGGCGGCGGGAACGACGACGCGGAAGACGCTCTGTTCGTGGGTCGCGCCGACCGCCAGCGCGCCTTCGTAGTAGGTTGCGGGAACGGCGTCAATCGCCGAGACACTTAATTGAATTATGGTCGGCAGGATCATAATTGCCAACATGATTCCGGCGGCGAGGAGACTGGCTCCGCTGACGCCGAAAGCATTTCCGATCGCCGGAACGATAACAACCATGCCGAAGTAACCGTAGACAACCGAGGGGATGCCGGCCATCAGGCCGACGGCGGCGTTAATGAAGCGACGGATTTTCGGTGGGCTGAATTTAGATATAAATATGGCCGCTAATATGCCGACGGGTCCACCCATCGCAATGGCCAATCCTGTGGCGTAGACACTGCCGACAATCATCGGCAGAATCCCGAAAGACGGAGGGACATCGGAAGGCTTCCAACGGGTTCCGGTAAGGAAATTCAGCCAACCGATTTCGTTGATTGCCGGGATACCCCGGGCAAAGAGAAAGAGACAGATAATCAACACTGCCGCCGTGCTGAAAAGCGCGGCGGACAGGAAGATTATCTTCATAAGCAACTCTTTTATACGAACTCTCCGTACCTGAGGCTTACGAATTGCATTCATATTATTGACCTAACTTGTTCCATTCACGGGTTTCACCCTTGAAGACGGAGGTAATTTCTTCGGACGTGATGTCCGCAATCGGATTCTCATTGTTGACAATGACAACGATTCCGTCCGTCGCGATGACTGTGGGGGTGAGACCGTTGGCGATTTCACTATCCTTGAGTTCGCGCGAGGCCATACCAATATGGCTGGTTCCGTCGGCGGCGTCCTTCATTCCGGAGC
>JAAZJE010000062.1 GCA_012800515.1 Clostridiaceae bacterium | reverse complement strand
TTTGAGAACAGTTGCGGGCGGTGTGAACGAGGGGCGTCATGCGGTTCTGGCACAGGCTCTGCTCAGTGCCTGTCACCGTGTTCAGGAAGAGTACGAAGCGGAGATTGCCGCGCGCTACGGCGACTGCGGTGACGGCGACGAACCCGAAGGGGATTTTCACGCGATTATGGCCAACAACCTGACGGCTTGGTTTGCGACGCCGCTCGCCGAGCTCGACGGCATCAGCCCTAACGATTATATTCGCAGCTTGGATGATACCGCGGAACTGCTCGAGCTTTTTGCGGTTCTTTCCGGCACCGGCGTCGAGCCCATGCCGGATTTGCTCAAGATTCGCCTCGGCCGCGACCATGTTGCCGCAACTGCCGGCCTGCGCAGCTTTGTTATTAAAGCCATTAAAGAGCGTGATGTGCTTCCGGACGAAGGTTTTGCCGTTGCCCACAGTGCTCTTGAAATCCTCGCCGAATGGGAGGATGAAGATTTTGCCCCCGAGCTGCTCGCCGCCTTTGAAAGCATTACTGCCCCCGATTTCGAGGATTTTGCACTGTCGCAGTCGATTGCCCAATTTTTCGGTCGTTTTCCCGGACTGGCGCCGCTCCTGATCGAACGCATTGAGGCGCGGCTTGCTGCCGGAGAGATCCTGACCGGTGCCGCCGATTATATTCTCGTTGCACTCAGCCTGATCGGCGCCGGGACCGGCGACAGCGCTATCTACCGAGTATTCACCCGGGCGATTGAGCAAATGCGTTTGCCTGAGATGGTGATGCTTATGCTCGTCGACCTCGGCAATCCGCGGGCAGTTTCTTTTCTGCGGGCATATTTGCAGCGCAATCTTCAAACATTGAGCCTGGCACAGTATCGCCAGTGTGTTTCCAGCATTTCCGCCCTGCACGGTCGCTACGACGACTTGCCGCGTTACCCGAATAGGTAGGATGATTTGCCCGGAAAAGTCGGTTGTGCCGCGCTACCCGAAACAGACCCGAACACTACCCGAACAGAACCGAACAGATTGGTTTTTGGTTTGACCGCCGTTGCGTATCGTGCTAAAATCCGGCTTGGCTGACGTTCCGGAAACGGCTGTTTGCACTAACACATGCGGGATTAACTCAGTGGTAGAGTGTCACCTTGCCAAGGTGAAAGTCGCGAGTTCGAATCTCGTATCCCGCTCCACAATTTGGCCGCCGTGTATCGGCGGTTTTTCGTGTAACCGAGATGTGCTAAACTAGGGGCAATAGCATAGCTTGTAACCACACAGAAATTTGAAGGGCGACTTGGAGGCATACCGACATTATGGCTGCTGTCACACTGAAAAAATTGATCAATGATTTTAAGCTGGAAGAGCTCACCAGCTTCGGCAATACGGAGCAGATTTTGATTTCGGTCGCCGACGTGACCCGGCCGGGCTTGCAATTGGCGGGTTATTTCGAACATTTCGGTCCCGACCGTCTGCAGCTGATCGGCAATATGGAATATGCGTATCTATCGCAAATGTCCTCCGAAGAACGCCTCAGCCGCCTGGACAATCTGTTCCGTCGGCAGATTCCCTGCATAATTCTCACCGCCCGGCATGAGCCCTTTCCGGAGATGTACCAATGTTCCGAGAAATACTCGATTCCGTTGTTGCGCACGGAGGAAATCACGGCTTCGTTCATGAGCTCGCTCATCAAACATCTTAATGTTGAGCTGGCGCCGCAGACCTCGCTGCACGGGGTTCTCGTCGAGATTTACGGTGAAGGAATTCTGATTCTGGGTGAAAGCGGCGTCGGTAAATCCGAGACCGCCATGGAGTTGGTCAAGCGGGGACACCGCCTGATCGCCGACGACCTCGTCGAAGTGCGGCGCGTTTCCGACACAACTCTGCTCGGGCGGGCGCCCGAAATTATCCGTCACCTGATCGAGATTCGCGGAGTGGGTATCCTCGACGTTAAGGAGCTCTACGGGGTTTCTTCGGTCAAAATGCAGGAGAACATTAATTTTGTGATTAATCTCGAACTTTGGGACGAGGATAAAATCTATGAGCGCATGGGGATTAACCAGGAGTATACGGAGATTCTCGGCATCCGGGTACCGTCGACGAATATCCCGGTTCGCCCGGGGCGCAATCTGGCCGTAATCGCGGAAGTGGCGGCGATAAATTTCCGCCAGAAGCAGATGGGGTATAATGCGGCACGTGCGTTGACGAATCGCCTCTTCGGGACCGACCAGGTCGGCATGTCCGGTGAGTCGGGCTTGACTTCCGATTACGATAAGGCTGTCTATGATAATATATAGTTGATTTAGGAGTTTAAACTGTGACGGAAGCAGTTTTTACATTTAAAGATGAATTTTCAGTCGCGCGACCGACAGCGGTGGAAACAGCGCCGGTCGAGCCAGTTTTTGAAGGCAACAATGACATTTGGCTGGAGAAGCTGCCGCTTGAATTGCGTTACCGCATTCGGATTGAC
>JAAZJE010000061.1 GCA_012800515.1 Clostridiaceae bacterium | reverse complement strand
TTCAATTCCGATGAAACGCCGTTCTCGGCGTTGCAAACAAGCACGTCGGGATATCCGTCCGCATCAATATCGTGAACCAGCGCGTACCAACCGGAATCGTGGGCCAGGCGTTGCTCGACTGCCGCAGCCGAGCGCATAGCCGGCGGGAAAACAGCTTCGCCGTTGATCTCGGCGTTGAGATCCTCATCTCCCGGCGGAACCACTCCGATCCGAGTGCTGTTGTCGGGTTCCCAACTGAGCTCCTCTCCTTCGGCCGGTCCGTCTTTCGAGCCAAGACCCGTAAAACGAAAAATAGCCACGGGACCGCGTTCAACGTATCCGTGGCTATTGGGCAACACCAGGTTAAAATGGCCGTCACCGTTTAAATCAAAATCTCTAATCCGCCGTACGACCCCGTTATGATCGACGAAAAGGTCGAAACTGGCATCCTCACACCTACCGCGGCTGAAATCCGCGAACCCCTCCAGAACCATAGTCCTTCTCCTTTTCTTTACAATCATTACCCGCATTCCCCGATGATTGTTTTGACTGTCACTATATCATTTGTTATATCATTGCTTTAACTATCCTTTAATCGAACCGACAACCATTCCCTTGACAAAATACTTTTGGATAAACGGATAGACCACCAAGATCGGCAAAGTCGAAACCACAATCATTGCAGATTTCAACGCGTTGCTGGGCGGTTTTTTAGCGATTCCCGCCATAATCTCATTATTCAGGTCGGTAGAAGTAGCCGTCAGCACGACATTGCGCATCAGCACCTGCACCGGCTGTAACTTCGGATTGGTAATATGAATAGCGGCATCGAACCAGGAGTTCCAGTGCATGACCGCATAGAACATTCCGATCGTCGCGAAAGAGGCGGCGGAGAGCGGAACTATTATGCTGAAGAAAATCCGGAGCGGCGAAGCGCCGTCGATCAGAGCCGATTCTTCAATGCTGTCGGGAATCTCCCGGAAGAAGTTGCGCATGATGAACATCCACCAGGGATTGATCAGCACCGGCAGAATCATCACCCAAAAGGTATTGCTTATGCCCAGCAACTGGTAGAGGAGAAAGCTCGGGATGAGGCCGCCGCTGAACAACATTGTGAAAAATACTATCGTCGTCAGGATGCCCTTGCCGGGCAGGGAGCGTTTGGAAAGACCGTAGGCCATCGTTCCGGTGAAGAGCAGATTCAGCGTCGTGCCGATCACCAGGCGCAGAATTGTAATCAGATAGCCCCGATAGACCGCCGAGCCGTGTCCCAGCAGAATCTTATAACAGATGAAATCCGGCGACTGCGGAAAAAGCACATAGATGGAGCCGCGACTCACACTCTCCTCGTAACCCAACAAAGAGGAGCCGATCACTATGAGAAAGGGTATGATAAAGGTGAAGGAGAGCAGGGCGGCGGAAATTACGTTAAAGTAATCGAACCAGGTAATCCGATCGACGCGCCATTTTTTACGCCGGGAGCTGATCAGTGTTTTCTGTTCCATAGCGTCCTCCTACCACAGTCCTTCGCGACCAAAGAGCTTCGCCGTCACGTTGGCCAAAACGATCAGCACCATTGCTATCGCCGATTTGAACAATCCTACCGCGGTTGAGAAGGAATAGTTCATCTCGATAATTCCTTTACGGTAGACATACGTGTCAATAATGTCGGCGACATCATAGACCGGCGGGGAATAAAGCAACATAATTTGCTCAAAGCCGGCGTTCAGCAGTCCGCCGATCGAAAAAATCAGAAGAATAATAATGATATTGGCAATGCCGGGAAGAGTGATGTGGATGGCGCGGCGGAAGCGACCGCAGCCGTCGACTATCGCCGCTTCATACAATTGCGTATCAATTCCCGTAATTGCGGCCAAATAGATAATTGTGTTCCAGCCCAATTCCTTCCAGATACCGGAAATAATCAGAACCGAACGGAAATAGCGGACGTCGCCCAGAAAGTATATCTCCTTCCTGCCCATGGCCTTGAGAATATTATTGATGACACCGCCGTCCGTAGTCACCATCATCGTCACCAATCCGGCGACAACTACCCAGGAAATAAAGTGCGGCAGATAGGATATAGTCTGCACGACTTTCTTATAGCGCACATTGCGCAGTTCATTCAGCATGAGGGCGAAGATCAGCGGTAACGGAAAACCGAAGGCCAGGCGCAGGAGACTGATTTCCAAGGTGTTTTTCATCAGGATTTTGAAATAATAGGAATTGATAAAAGTTTTGAAATGCCTGAATCCGACGGAGGGCGCCTTGAGCATATCCTGCACCGGCTCAAAGGGAGCCACATCCTTAAAGGCAAAGCTGACTCCATACATCGGCAGATATCTGAAGATAATGAACCAGATCAGGCCGGGCAAAATCAGCAGATAATACGGTATATGCCGCTTAAACGCGCTCCATTTTCTTCCTTTTTTTGGTAAAAGCAGGCTCTTTTCCGCCATTTGCATCCCTCCTTCGGCTCTGCCGGAGATTCCCGGATAAAATTACGCCCGATTCCGGGCTCGGGGAGCGTCTTGTCTCCCCGAGCCCGAATCGGCGGAAGTGCTTCTGTTTATTTGGGTTTATGAGTATTGTACTGTTCGGTAAACGCCTCGATCCAGGCATCCAGGCCGACCTGTTTGAGTTCCTCAAGGAAGGCATCCCATTCACTCATCGGGCGGGTGCCCATAACGAACTTGGTCAGTTCGCTATCGATCTTGGTGTTCATATCCGTGCGCGAGCACGTCTGCTCGATTTTCTGCATGTCGAACAGGAAAGAGAAGCCCATTGCGGAAGGTGTGCGGGTATGCTCGGTATCCGTGATGTGCTTATTGATATAGTCTCCGTCCATCGAAACCGTGCCGTCCGGGAAACGTGAAACCATCTTCTGGGTCATGGCAAAGGAGCCGCCCGCCCAGAAGTTGCCGAAATACTTGGCATTCTGGCCTTCGGGGAGAGGAATAGCCGTAATGGCATATTTGCCGCCAGGCAGTTCGCCGTCCAACTTCCAGTAGTCGCCTTCGAAGCCGTTCTGTACCGTTTTATAATTTCTAATGTCGGACTGAATCCAATTGATATAGTGGATCACGCCGTCGACATTCTTTGACTTCTTCGGCACCATCCAGCCCTGTGTCCCAGTGTCGGAGATCGATTTGGCATAGCCTTTGGGTCCCTTGAGTTCGACCGGTACGAGCAGTTCAATGGACTTGTCGGCTTTCCAGGCATCAACCAGCGGAGCGGTAACCGTCGTGTACCACAGAGCGGATCCCGCGACGCGGTTCATGCCGACCAGTTCTCTCTGACGATCGCGATTGATCGTGAAAGACTCTTTGTAGATCAGGCCGTCGGCGTACCACTTGGCCATTTCGGCGATAAAGTCCTTGTAGCCGTCGGCGAAGACGTAGGGCTTGTACTTCTGATCGGCTTTATCAAAGTATCCGCGCAGGACCCAGTCCATACCCTGATCCATGTAACCAGCCGCCAGACCCATGTTCATGCCACGAAGGTCAAGGAGCATGGGAATTGTCTGTCCGTTACCGGCCGGATCTTTCTCCTTGAAGGTCTTGAGGATGTCGTATAGTTCATCCATCGTAGTCGGCAATTTGCTCGTGTCCAGACCGGACTTCTCCATCGCTTTATTGTGCAAATAGACCGTGACACCGGCCAGTGAAGGCAGGTTGGGTACGCCGTAGATCTTTCCGTCGGGGCCCTTCATTCCAGCCCAGCCGCCGCCGTAGGTCTCCGGCCAGAGCTCAAAGCAGGCCTGACCGTGCTTGGCCAGCGCGTCGTCCAGGGGCTGGAGAGCTCCCTTGGCAACATAGTCGGCAATGATGCCCTTGAAGGCATCGATCGGCTCGTTACCGCTGAGCAGGGCTGCCAAGCGCTGCTTCGCCACATCTCCGTCATTCGGCGGCACGATTACCTCGACATCAATATCGGCGTGCTCAAGAACGTAAGCGTGCATCCTTTCAAGATACTCGGGATCACTGGGAACCGGAGCATTCGACAGGCCGCCCTCATTGGACCATAGCACGATCTTGCCGAATTTCGGTCCGCTGGGTGCTTCTGTCGGTTTCGCTGTCGGTGCCGCTGTCGGTGCCGCTGTCGGTGCCGCTGTCGGTGTCGCCGTCGGTGCCGCCGTCGGCTGAGTTCCGCCAGTCGGTGGAGTGGTCGCCTTGCCACCGTCGCCAATTTTACAGGCCGTGAACATCGGCACTATCAGTGCCAAAAGCAAGGCCATAAGCAGACCGCGGCGAAACAGTTTTCGCATATTTCTTTTCATTAATTTTTCCTCCTCAATATTTTTGACTGAGAGATTTCCCCTCGGTACAGATTCCGTATTTTCCACATCTTACCAATCCGTAATGCGGCGGGATGATAATTAATGGTTGAAAACTCCAGCCGTAATTATAGTAGCACGCAACCTTTACGCGGCAAAAGAGCACTTTTTTTTGATACGTTGTCTTTTTTTGTCCTATTTTGAATCCGAGTCCACTCGGTATGATTTGCGGTATTCACCCGGCGTT
The DNA here is from genome assembly GCA_012800515.1 of Clostridiaceae bacterium. Lineage (GTDB taxonomy): Bacteria > Bacillota > Clostridia > Saccharofermentanales > Fastidiosipilaceae > JAAZIX01. The sequence goes on along the minus strand of JAAZJE010000061.1, from coordinate 21,084 downwards.
ACGTGCATATGACGACGGAAGATGCGCACGAAATAATTAGCTTGCTGATATCCAACGCGACGACTGATCTCGGCAATTGTTAAATTGGTATCCCGCAACAAACTACAACTATGCTGAATTCTTGCCCGAGTCAGATGTTCACTGAATGTAAAACCGGCCTCCTCATGTAAAATTCGGCTCAAATATGCCGGGCTGAGCGGAATCGACTCCGCTACTTTGCCCAAAGTGATGTCGGTGGCGCTGTCACGGGCGATAATTTCTTTAACCCGGCGGACATAATCCGATTGTACCGTCGCGGGACGCGCTTTATATGTCTGGAACAGCAGGACTCCGAAATCGCAGACCACCTCGGTCAATTCGCGTTGGCTTCCCGTCTGACAGACATTCTGAATTATATTCATCTGTCCCTTGCCTTCCTGTCGCCGCAACATCTCGTCATATACGCCCAATTCCGCCGCCGCCATGTAAATCTGCAGACAAATCTGCACGGCACTGATCCGCAGACCGTGCACTCTGGTGCAGGACTGTACCGCCGTTTTCAATGTTTCTCGCAACAATTCTTCGGCCGCGGCGGGCTTTTCCAGGCGGAGCAGGCGGACGAACTGCACATGTAAATTCCCGGCAAAGAACGGCGTTTCGGCCGGCACCGTTCCGTCCACCCGGGATTCACTGTGCACGGCATCGGGGAAATCGGTCTCCCGCGCAATGTTGCCGAGCAGGTTGTTATAGGTTACGCAGATATTCTCCGGATCGGTACATACAGGGCTACTCCACGCTCTTATGGTCATACCAAATTGAGCGGACAGGCTCGCGGCGGCTTCCTCCGGGATAAGATCGGCATCCTCTTGCGTCGTAAACACAATCAGGCGACGATTATCCGGATTCAGCACGCAGGTGCGCAAGCCGTATTCGCTTAGGAACAATGTCGTTACGGCGTCACTCAACTCGGCGGAGAGTGACGCATTCTCCGTAGCCGATACCGACAGGTAATCCGTATCCGCATCCCAATCGGCTTCATTCTTAGTTTCCGGATCGGTTGCCGCCGTAAAATAGGCGAAAACGATAATACGCAGGCGCTCCGGATCGAGACCTAGGTCAAAATATTCAAAGCTTTGCCGAATCAGTTCGCCGCTGAGGGGCTTGCTAATCAGCAGTTGCAGAAAAATCTCCCGGTAAATCTCCACATCCGTGGCAATCTGCTCGGCGATAGCATCCGCATTTGCCAATTTCTGTCGTAAGGCCGTCTCCAGCAGAGTGAACTCGTCTCCCGAAGTCGATTCCAGCTGCAAGTCATATTGCGCACCCTGTGTGCGTATCAGGCGTAGAAGGCGGTTAACCGGTCGATAGATCCGTTGCGAAGCCGCAAAGCCGAAAATTATCGCCATGAGCAGAAGACCAAAAGCCAATAGCGAGACATCCCTTGCGATGGTTGCCATCTGCTTCCAGGGTTGTTCCAAACTCGAAAAGCAGTAATATGTCCATCCGTAATGGCTGTCACTGTTTACGCTTACTAAGTAAGGTGTACCGTTAAGACGAACCTCTTCATGTCCCTCCGATAAACTTCCAGACTTAGCGTCCATCGTCACGATATACCGGACGAATTCGGAGTACAATTTATCCGAAGCATCCGTCAGGCGACTGCGAACTATATTGTCTACATCGGTGCGAACCAGAATGTGATCATCTGATGAGCGGCTAAGATATCCGGCCGGTTCGTGCAATGCCTCCACATCGACATAGATCGAGAGATAGCTGTTTATCTCGTCGTACGCGTCGATAATCGGGTAGCGTAAATCCACGAACGCGGTTTTTCCGCGTGGCAAGCGGCTCATTTGCCCGGTTAAGTTGAACACCTCGGGAATCCGTCGCAGGCTGGCAAAGGGTCGGCGATAAATCAGGCCGAATTTCTGCTCTTCCGGCTCCCCAGCCCGACCGGTCCGCGGATCCGCGTCGCGAAAGCTACGCTCATATTGTTCGACATCACTCTGCAACCCTGAGGAATCCAGCACAATGTTCTTTTTCACGTCAATATAATAAACCGCCGAAAATATCTCATTGCTCATTTGGATAGCGCGTAATGTTTGAACGACATCGCGCTTATCATGCAAATAGTCATACATCTGTGCGAGCTTATCTTCGGGATAGGGTGCCTTGACCCGTTCGTAATAGGGGCCGTAGGGGAACTTGGTAAAATCCAGCAGAACGTTCATGGCAGAAAGGCTGGATAGCGTCTGCTCGATCTGCTGCGTCAGGACATTCGTAGCGTTGACGATATCTCCCAAATAATTCCGGTTCTTATCTTCCGTATCGGCAATGATGCGTTTACGCATCGAAGTCGTGTATATGACGCTCAAAACCAGCAATGGGATGAGCGCCACCAATAACAGTAGCATAAAGACACGCAGGACATATCGCCGCTTGCGAATTCTTTTCAGCCCCCGGCTTAATAAGGAGGTTTTTTCCTGCTGTTCCGCCACGTGCCTTCTACACCTCTTTATCCAGACATCTACTCCTTTGAATCACTGTTTTCAGTTTATCACAAAATAATCATTGTCTGCTTTGAGCCAATTCATGTTAGAATGAAAGTACCAATTTTTCAAGGAGGTGTGCAATGATTTCCTGCACTGAATTCATTCCCTCTTACAGCCTCTTGTTTTCCTGGCTGGAAGAACAGGACGGCTATTCCGCCGTCACGGATTACTGGGCCCATATACGTAATCAGCCGGGCGGTGCTCTCGCTAATTACGTTAAACAGTACGGTCTCTTCGGTTGTTTCAAGTACTGGACACACACTCTCAACGAAGAGGCGGCCGACTTCGTCATGGATCTATACCTGAACGAGGACGGCACCGGCGAATTCACCCTGAATATGCGCTATTGCCCCTCCAAGGGTCGCCTGCTCGAATACGGTCACTTCGTTCCCTATCACGATTACTGTGCACACTGCGCCGCCCTTTATCCGCCTCGCCTGGCTGAATTCGGCATTCGAGCCGATATTGACGAGAGCCGGGTCGATCAGGCGGCCTGCCGCGAGTCTTATTTCATGGATACGCCGCCGGATCCGGCCGTAGCTGCCGCCGGCTGGGCCGCCGCTCAGGAGACATTGGCGAAGTTGAACGCGGAAGCGGCCGAATAAGCTTTACCCGGCAACATCCTAACCCTAAAACAAGCCGAGCCGCCGGTTCTACGGCGGCTCGAACTATTTTTCAATTATCAGGTCCCTTACTCAAGAATCAGGTTCCTTACCCGCCTCGAAAACTCAGGCATCCGGAGTCGGAATCGGCAACTTTCTGATGCGCAACCGCGAGAGGCAACAGCCGTCACCGACGCCGCCGGCGCAATAGGCCAGCAACATGTCGTCACCGACGAAGTGAATCGCGGTGTAGCAGTAGCCGGAACGCGGATCATCCTCCAGAACCAGCGGTTCGGTCCAGGTCTTGCCGTCGTCGGCGCTGACCGCCGTTACCAACGGCGTGCGTCCCGCGGTCCATTCGGGGAGGCGTTCCTGCCCCTGATATTCCGGAATCGGATTCCAGACCGCGACCAGATTATCGTTGCGCGGGTCGCGCTTCATCGAGAGCGGTGAACACGGTCCCGTAAAGCGCGAAGCTTGCGGTACCGTCCAGGTCTCGCCGCGATCAAACGAGAACATCTCATAATGCCGCCCGAGGTCAGTGCGAGCAAAGCCCCAGAGGACTCCGTTTTTCAGTTCGATCAACCCCGGCTCCTGCAGACCGCTGGTGCAGTTGACCGTTGGCATATAGCACGGCGTCGACTCCCGCCAGCTTCGCCCGTCATCGTCCGAATAGAAATAATAGGAGGTACCGCGCGAATCGAAGGCTGCCCAGTCGCCGCTGTCTTCGCTACGGCAACGGTGGAAAGCGCCCGGCACGATAATGCGGCCGCAACTCAGACGCACAACGCGATCGTTGTTGGTCACATAGTAGCCGGTTGCAGGAATGCAGATCGTCGGCTCGCCCCAGGTCTGCCCCTCATCATATGAACGCCTTAAGCGTACACGGGTGTCGTGGAATCCGTGCCGAACACCGTATATCAGCCCGATCGAATCGTCCTGCATGCGGAGCAGGGAAACACTCATGATGTTCATGGCGTTATTGTCGTCGGCGACAGATAGTATCTGCCGCGGCTCGCTCCAGGTTTCACCGCGATCGGAAGAATACGTTACAGCGAGACCCGCCGGTGCCGTATCCCGAAACGAGTCGGCAATGAATTGCGAGTAGATAAACATTATCCGCCCGTCACGCAAATCGATGAATGCTCCTTCGCTGTTCCTCGGATTGCCTTTGCTTGGAGGCAAATCCAAAACCGTCCTGCCTTTTTTGTTCATTTTTTCTTTCCCTCACATTCTTTCCCATTCTTTGTAATTGGAAACTGTTGCCGGCGGATCTGTTTTGGTGGATAAACAGCCGATAGCCCCGGCAAAACTACCAATATTGTAGCAGAGCGTGGCGTTTCTGTAAGCGAGCCGGGCGGCGCGGCACTTCCGCAACTTGTGCGAACGAAGCCGCACGGCAACCCGCACGGCGCGCACGGCAAGTTGCATAGCAAAACCAATATCTGTAAGCGAGCCGGACGGCGCGGCACTTCCGCAACTTGTGCGAACGAAACCGCACGCCCAGCGCGGCAAGCTGCATAGCAAAACCACTATCCGCAAGCAAGCCAGCAAGCGCGGCACTTCTGCAACTTGTGCGGCGGCGACACACAGAAAAACCGCCACCCCGGATGAGGTAGCGGCTTGGATGTTTTTGCGCCGGGCTTACTGGCGCCGGGCTTACAGCTTGAATAGCGCCTGCGACTGGCGCCGAACTTACAGCTTAATAAGACTGCCGTTCGCCTCGGCTACGGTTCGGCTGCTGCGCTCGAGAGCGGAGGCGATGAGACGGTCGACATTGCCGCGGCGAACCTTGAGCGTCGTGGTGCGGGGCATTTCTTCATGTGTGTACAGAACGTAGCGGATACGCTTGTAGCGCGGCAACGTGCTGTTGATCTTTTGAATCAGTCGCTCGCCAAGAGCTGCGAGCTCGGCTTCATTGATCACGGTTGTTCCGTCGATTGCGAAGGCGGCGTCGGCGGCATGTTCTTTGTCTTCTTCGAGTGCGGCGGCCCAATATGTGTGTTTGAAATCGGGCTGAATCAGGGCACAGACATCGACATCTCCCTTGATCTGAAGGCTCGGTTCACCCCAGAGATAGGCGCCCTTGATCTCCTCCGTGGCTTCGAGAATGGTCTCGATCTCTTCAGGGAAGACCTTTTTGCCGCTTTGCAGGACGATCATCGATTTTTTGCGACCGCTCAGCCAGAGGTTGCGGCTCCGATCGAAGTAGCCGATGTCGCCGGTATGGAGCCAGCCCTTGGAGTCGATGGCGGCGCGGGTCGCGGCCGGGTCGTCGAGATAGCCCAGCATTACGGATTTGCTCCGCGTCAGTATTTCGCCCTCGGCGCCGGGGTTGGGATCGTCGGTATCGATGGCTATTTCGACATCGACGAGCGGCAGGCCGACGCTACCGGCGGGGTTGTTGCCCTTGCGTGTGACGCTGACCACCGGCGAGGATTCGGTGAGCCCGTAGCCCTGCAGGAAATCGATGCCGAAGTCGCAGAAATCGCGAATCATCCGCGCATCGGCGGCGGCCGAACCGGACACGACCAGGCGGAGATTGCCGCCCAGCGCCTTGAGCACGCTCTTGAAGAGAAAACGGCTGCCGCCGACAATGCCGGCGTAGCGCAGACCGCGGCTGACCGGCTTGAGAATGCTGACCAGCGTGTTTTTACCCGAACGGCGGATTCCGTCCATGACGCGGCGGTGGATGTTTTCCATCAGGAGTGGCACGCCGATAAACAGGCTGATATGCCACTCGGCGAGGTTTTTGGCGAGGTAGCGCAGGCCGTCCATAAAACACATTGTCGCGCAGGAGTAGAGGATGTAGAGCATCCCCGCGGTTCCGGCGAAGGTGTGGTGCAGGGGCAGTACGGCCAGGAAGCGTTCTCCCGGCGAAGCATCCAGTACACCGGCTATGGCCAGCGTGTTGGAGATCAGATTCTCCTGGCTGAGAACGACGCACTTGGAGGCGGAGGTGGTGCCGGAGGTGAAGTAGAGGGCGGCGGCGATTTTGGGGTCGATGACGGCATCGAGCCAGACACGGTTGCCGGCGGCGAGAGCCTCCTGACCGGCTTTGATCAGATCGGAGTAAAGCACCGTGCATGGGTCGTTAAGCCAGGGTTCCAGGTCCGCGGCGTATTTAGGATTGTCGGCGTTGAGCGGGTCGAGCAGAATGAAGAGCTTGACGGTCGGGCAGTTCTGTTTGACTTCGTTCGCCGACTCGACATCGGCCGGTTCAAAGACGTAGATGTCGGCGTGCGAGCGTTGCACCTGGGTGGCGACTTCGGCGACGGGGGCGCGGCGGTCAATCGGAACTATGATGCCGACGCCGCCGGTGACGGCGAAGAAACTGGTGACCCACTCATTGCTGTTGGCGGAACGAAGGGCGATCTTTGCGCGACCGCGCATGGCGGCGCTCGAGTAGGGCTCGTGCCTGGCGGCGGCGCGGCGTTGCTTGGGTGTGAGTTCGGGGATAAACGTGTCGAGTCGGAGGCGGAGAGCGGTACCCAGAGCCCGGATTTCATCGCGTAGCTCCAGAAAAGTGCGGCTTTCTTCGAGATCGTCCGGATGGCGACGGAACAGCGTGGCCTGCGTGTAGGGAGCGACACGACAACCGCGCTCAATCAGATCAACTGTGGTGGTGATCTTTTCGTACGGGCGCAGGGCTTTTCCGGTCACTATTTGCATAAATCAGTCTTCAGTTGTGTTGTTTTATTCAATCGGCCGATCTTGCGATCAGCTGTGAATTCATTTTATCCCCTGAGTTGCCTTTCTGAAGTATCGTCCGCGTCGTCATAATCCGCGGCACCATAATCTACGTTGTTTCCCGGATCATCTGCGTCGTCTTTTACGTGCGTCGGTGCGGGGTGGGTTGCGGCGGAACAGACGGCTTCGCCAACCACATTGTCCGTATCGTCTTCCGAAGGCACTACGGCGCCGTCGACGATGAGACCGTCCCGTGTGCGCATGAGAGTGACGCCCTGGGTTACGCGGCCGAGTACGGGGATTTCCTCCACCGGCATGCGAATGATCACGCCGCTGTCGTTCAGCAGGATCAGGTCGTCGTCTTCCTTGACCAGGCCGATGCCGGCGAGATTGCCGGTGCGGCTGGTCAGACGATAGCAGAGGACGCCGCTGCCACCGCGGTTCTGGACTCTGAATTCGCTGAGGTCGGTACGTTTGCCGAAGCCGTTCTCGGTTACGAGCAGGAGCTTCTTGGCGGGGTCGACGCGCAGGAAGCCGGCCACATAATCATCGTCGGCCAGGCGGATTCCCCGCACGCCTTGCGAGGCGCGACCGGTCGGACGAACATCGGCGGCGCTGAAACGGATCGCCGATCCCTTATGAGTCACCAGGAAGAGATCGTCGTCTTCGTGGGTCAGGATGGCGGAGAGGAGCGCGTCGTCTTCGCGCAGATTGATCGCGATGATGCCGCGGCGATTGATATTGGTAAATTCGGACAGATGCGTCTTTTTGACCTGGCCGCTGCGAGTGGCGAAGGTCAGATAGCACTCCGTATCAAAGTCCGGGATGGGCAGCATGGTCTCGACCTTTTCGTCGCCGTCCAGTTGCAGGAGATTAACGATGGCCGTGCCGCGGGCCTGTCGACCGGCGGACGGAATTTGCCAGGCGCGCAGTATGTAGCCGCGGCCCTTGTCCGTGAGAAAGAGTAGTGTCGAGTGCGTGGAGGTGACCAGCATCACCTCGGCGTAGTCGTCCTCGCGGGTCTGCATGGCGGTGACGCCGCAGCCGCCGCGGTGTTGCATCTGGTAGGTGTCGGTCGGCAGGCGCTTGACGTAGCCGAAGTGCGTCAGAGTCACGACGACATCTTCGACGGGGATGAGATCTTCGTCCATGATTTCTTCGTCTTCGAAGGGGTCGATGGAGGTGCGGCGTTCGTCGCCGTAGCGGTCGCGGATGTCGATGAGTTCGGCGCGGACCGTGTCGACTAGCAGCGCTTCTTCGACCAGGATGCGACGCAGGTGAGTGATGCGCTCGACCAGTTCGGCGTGCTCGGCTTCGAGCTTATCGCGCTCGAGGCCGGTCAGGCGGCCGAGGCGCATGTCGACGATGTGCTGAGCCTGGCGCTCGCTGAAGCCGAAGTTCTCGCTCAGCGCTTCCCGCGCCGCCGGCTCGTTCGCGGCTGCACGAATCACGCGGATAACTTCGTTTATGATATCGATGGCCTTGCGGAGACCCTCGATGATGTGAAGGCGGGCTTCGGCACGGTCGAGATCAAAGCGGGTACGGCGCAGAATTACATCCTTCTGATGATTAATATACAGCGTGAGACAGTCGCGCAATGTGACCGTCTGGGGCGTCAGCACGCCGTTGGCGTCCGGAACCAGCGCCAGCATGTTGGCGTTGAAAGCGTCCTGTAGTTGTGTACTGCTATAAAGCTGGTTGAGCGTGACGTTCGGGTTGGCGTCGCGTTTGAGCTCGATGACTATGCGCACCGGGTCGTTGCGGTCGGACTCGTCGCGCACGAAGGAGACCCCCTGAATGCGCTTACTCTTGACCTGCTCGTCGATTTTCTCGATCAGGCGCGCCTTGTTGACCTGGTAGGGCAGGTCGGAAATTATGATGTGGCGGCGGTTGTTGGCCATTTCTTCGATTTGTGCATCGGCGCGGACGACGATGCGGCCGCGGCCGGTCAGATAGGCCGAGCGAATGCCGGTCGTGCCGATGATTGTGCCGCCAGTCGGGAAGTCCGGACCGGGCAGCACTTCCAGTAGGTCGTCGATCGTGGCGTCGGGGTTTTCGAGCAGGAGCAGGCAGGCGTTGATGACCTCCACGAGATTGTGCGTCGGGATATTGGTGGCCATACCGACCGCGATGCCGGTGGAGCCGTTGACCAGCAGGTTCGGGAAGCGGGACGGCAGAACGTCCGGCTCCATTTCGTGCTCGTCAAAGTTGGGATGGAAGTCGACAGTATCCTTATTGATATCCGCGAGCATCTCCATGGCGATTTTCGTCAGGCGGGCCTCGGTGTAGCGGTAGGCGGCCGGCGCGTCGCCGTCGCGCGAGCCGAAATTGCCGTGGCCGTCGACCAGGGTGTGGCGCATCGAGAAGTCCTGGGCCAGGCGCACCATCGTGTCGTAGACGGCCGCGTCGCCGTGCGGATGGAAGCGGCCGAGGACATCACCGACGGTGGCAACACTCTTGCGGTAGGCCTTGTCCGGCGTAAAGCCCTGGGTAAACATCGAATACAGTATCCGACGATGCACGGGCTTGAGACCGTCGCGAACGTCGGGTAGCGCACGGTCGGAAATAACGCTCATCGCATAGTCGATGAACGCCCGGCGCATCTCATCTTCCAAGTCTACCGGGATAATATTGTCAACATTTTCGCGAAAAAGAATATCTACTTCGTTCTCTTGTTCGGCACTTCGTTTGACATCTTTTTTTCTACCCATCGATCTCCCGCTTCTATAGTTAAAACCTTCGTATTTCTACAGTATTGCTACCGCATTTCTACAGTATTTCTACCGGTCTCTTCCAACGTTTCTCTTCCATTTATTGACTGCTTTTACGCGCTCTTCCGCGCTCAACAATCCTTTCCATTATACAACATTTTCGCTGTTCCTTCCATCCTTAACCGGCGCTATTTCACGCGCTACCATGCGCTACGTCTACCCCCACCCTTGCACTGCGCTGCACTGCCCCGCACTGCAACCCGCACCGCAGAACTTGCATTTTTGCCGCCAACGCTGGCAAAGCTTCGGCTCGCGCCGACTTAGCGTCATAGCAGTGATCTTCCGCGCCCATTCCCCTGCAAAAATTGTAGATTTGCTACGGTTGCCGCCATTTCATCAATAAGCCACGTTGAAGGTCACAACTTGCGACGTTGAAGATCACAACAGCCGCATTGAAAACCACAACTTGCAAATTTGCCAGGGGCACCGGCACTCCGTCAATAAACGCGGTAAACGCTACTGAAAAGCAGGAATTGCGGATTTGCCGCGGGCGTCGGCATTTCGTTAACTGTTGCTCTCGCCGTTACATGTGCCGCTACACGCGGTGTTGCCGTCGCATGCTATTGTCGCTTTTTGTCGCAAAATAGACAGTTTTCTTGCGCCCCGGATCGTATATCCTGCTCTTGCATGAGGTGTCCCGCGAGGGATGCCGTCGGCGGAGGTGCGCTAAGAGTAAGCATGCGAGTAGGAGTGAACACATGAGTAGACAATTAAGTAAGCAGAAAAATCAACAGCGGAACAGACAGTTGAATAGGCAGCGCAGCAGACAGGCAAATAATATGAATGTGTACCTAAGCCACTGGTCTGCGATCAGATATTATCAGGTGCCGCAAGTCGACGTATTCTTTCCGGTAGAAGCAATGTGTAATGATGTGCTACACACTACCGTATATTCCTATCGCGCCCGCTTTAACAAAAAAGGAATCAAATCGCATTACTGCAAACTAGATATTCCGGATAAGTATCTGCGCTACGACCCGGCAAATGATTTACATGTAGTAGCCCCGGAACTTGCTTACATGCAGCTCGCTAACTATCTAGATAGGCAAAAGCTAATTCTCTTAGGCATTCTACTCGCCGCCAAGCCCGTCGGCAGTACTGCTGCACCCATAACAACCAAGAAGAAAATGCTAGAGTGCGCGCAACAACTCGTGGGACATCGCGGCAGACGTGCAGCTTTACAAGCACTTCAGTATGTAGAAGATAATTGTAGCGCCGACTCTGCCGTTGAAGCAGTGGCGTTCATGATTCTTTCGTTACCGAATGATCTCGGTGGCTTGAACATCAGAGACTTAAAGATGAATGTTCGTTTTAGTTTGAACGCCAGGGAACGGGAAGCGTTTGGCGAAAACGGGTACTACGTTGATTTTTGCAGTAGGTTCAGTCGCCTGGCGATAGATTACGACAGTGAGATGTACCACAGTCGCGACGATTTGGATCCGGAATTGCGAGCGAAGGCGGATCGTGAGCAGGTTAGACGAACGGTAATCGCCGCTCGCGGATATGAAGTAATGAGTCTGCGAACGAATCAGTTGTACAACCCCTTATATTTCGAATATTTCGTCAGGGAAATGTTTCGTCGTGCGAAGTTGCGTTTGAGGATACGCGCGAAGCGTTTTTGGGGGATGCTTTGGCGCTTACATTCGCTGTTGCCGAGGGCGGGTATCCCGAAAGAGATTGGAGGAGATCCGGATCGACTGGCCAGATACAAGGAAGCAATCGAGCGACACGAGGCTAGAGACGCTAAGGTGCGGGCGAATTTTCTGGGCGGACACGTATTTTGGAGATTGAAGCGCTGGTTGTGGGATCGATCTATGGAGGTGCGAAGAAATATCTTGAATCCCGCCTGGTGGTGGAAGGAGTGGGGCAGGCGGATCGGGTCGCAGCGAGCACCGAATCAGATACGAACACCGGTGTGAGCACTGGCCTGAGCTCCGATGCGAGTTGCCGGGCAATGGAGCAGTGCGACCTATCTCCGATCTCTAATTGTTGGAGCGCAACCAGTCTTCGCGGGTCAGCAATAACTGCTGACCGTGTTCCGTTGTGCCGTACCGCGTGCGATACTCCATTTCCTTGAACGGCCGGAAACCAACCTTTTCCAAAACCCGGCGCGAGCGCACATTCCAATCGAAATGTCCCGAGGACAGAAAATCATAATTTTCATCCTCGAAGCAATAGAGAACTACCCGCGCGACCGCCTCGGGCATCAGGCCGCGCCCCCAATAATCCCTGCTCAGCACATAGCCGATTTCCCGCCCGCGCAGCCGATCAAACTCCGGCGGATAACCCTTACGCAACTCCTCCAGTCCGAGCGAGCCGATCACCTTCCCGCTCTCCTTCAACACAATCGCGAAAGTCTTTCGCTCCGCAATAAAAATCTCAAGAATACGCCGTGATTCATCCACATTCTTGTGGTGTGTCCATCCGGCCGCCTCGCCCACACCTTCGACAGAGCAATATTCGTAAAAATCGGCCAGATCCCCCGGCTCCCAGGCACGCAAAATCAGTCGCGGCGTCTCCAAAACAGCTGTACTTATATCAACATCGGCATTCATATTGCACACCTTCTTCTTAAATTCCATTAAGCCTAATACATCACCGGGAGTTTGGCAATCTGTTGCGAATTGGTTTAATCCACAGCTGCAGTTTACCGCGTACTGCGAACTTCCCGGTTTTTTGTTCGCCAAAGCCGGCAATTCTGCAACTTCCGGCAACGGGAAAACCTCCCTTGTCCGGCAGTTGCTCAACAATCTCTCAACAGTCGCTCAACAGTCGCTAATTTGCCGATAGCATTGGCACTTTTGCAACTTGTAAAATGCGTTGGGTAAGCACAGTGAACTAGTCGTTGTTTCGCCGGATGTACCGGCATCTTTACAAAATACATAAGTGTCTATGTAAACGCGTCAGTATAGTTGCGGAAGTTGGATGTTCGCCGGCATCGTTGGCAAAAATACAAGTTGTGCGGTGAGGGTAGTGGCGGGGAAAACGGAGAAAAAGGTGGCGGGGGTATTAGCGGGAACATTGGCAACGAGGAAGGCAAAGGGACAAGAATTGTAACAGAAGAAAAGACAAACAGAAAATTTGCCGAGCGAAAAGGCAAAAAAACGGAAAGCGCGGATAAGCGGATAAAAATTTAACGTTGTGCCTTGGAAGTAGTGCAAAGAAGTAGTATAAAGTTGTAATCAAAAAACGAATTTAAAGCGGATTTTTGGATGGGATGCCGACACGACGCGGATAGCGAGCCGGCGTGGGACGGTGTTTGCGGATGACGACGAGGTGGCGTTGACTGCCGTCGGATAGGGTTGAGGGCAGACATGCTTCGATTTTGCCGCCCAGTTCTCGGAGAGCGCGGTGCGCCGAGTCGATTTCCGGGTCACGGCCCTTCATTGCCCAAAAAACGCCGCCTTCTCGCAGGAGAGGCAGGCAGTACTCGCAGAGTACCGGCAGAGAGGCAACGGCGCGGGCAGTGACGGCCGTGTATCGGGCGCGGCAGGCGGGATCGCGACCGATCTCTTCGGCACGGCGGGCATCTATCTCGACTCCTGGCAGTTCCAGACGCTCAACAACGGCGCGGAGAAATTGCGTTTTTTTGCGCACAGACTCAATCAACAAAAGTCGGTCGACGGGCTCGCAGATTTGCAATACCAGCCCGGGGAAGCCCGCCCCCGTACCAACGTCCGCAAGACTGAACGGAATGTCCGCGGTTCGCCAACGCTCCCGCTCAGTACGAATTAACGGCGCCAGCTCCAGACTGTCGACGAAGTGCAAAAGAACAATTCTTTCAGGATCGGTAATGGCGGTGAGATTCATCTTGTCCTGCCATTCGTTTAGCAGTTCGCCGTATATCTGCAACTGCCGAAGCTGTTCTTCGGAGAGCGGTAGCGGCAATTCCGCGGAGTGGAGGGCCTGCGACAATTTTGCGGAAAATTCCGCGTTCGATGTTACGGAAAATTCCGCATCCAATGTTGCGGGCAATTCCGCGTCCAATGTTGCGGAAAATTCTGCGCTCATTTATTCGTGACCTCGGCTTCGTTTTTGCCAGCAGAATTACGGCTCAACTCGACATTTTGTCCGCCCGGAGCGGGTATAGAGACCGTATTAGTACGCTGTTCGCTGCTTTGCTCGCGATTCCACATTTCCAGCCAGACCGAAAGCACCGCCAAATCGGCCGGGGATACGCCTGATATGCGCCCGGCCTGACCCAGCGAGCGAGGGCGGACGGCCGCCAATTTCTGCTGCGCCTCAATCCGCAGGCCGCGGATCGCACCATAGTTTATGTCGGCGGGCAGGCGTTTGCGTTCATCTTTTTTGAAGCGGGCAATGCGACGTTGTTCCAACTCGATATAGCCGGCGTACTTGATTTCAATGACGGCGGCGCGGCGCAGGTGCGACGGCAAGTTCGGCAACGGCAAATTCGACTGCAACGAGTTCGACTGCGACGAGTTCGACTGCAACGAGTTCGACTGCGACGGGTTCAGTTGTGACGGGTTCAGTTGCGATAATTGCGAAGATGGCAAGTTCGACGGCAATTTTACAAGTGCGTCAACAGATACGCTAACCGACGCGTCAGCCGGTACAGCCAGTGTGGCATCAACCGATTTATCAATGAGCGCGTCCAGCTGCGCCAACTCATCGAGTCCGATTTCCGGACGGGCGAGGGCTTCCGCGAGACTGATACCACCCTGCGGCGGCGTACTGCCGGCTTGGTCAAAAATACGATCGCGTTCGGGCGAGGGTAGAATCCGCGTTGAACGCAGGCGCTCCAGCTCGGCGGTCAACAGGTCGCGGCGTTGTACAAAACGTGCCCAATCCGCATCATTGACCAGACCGTATTCGCGACCGATCGGCGTGAGGCGGCGGTCGGCATTGTCCTGACGCAGTGAGAGGCGATATTCGGCGCGGGCGGTCATCATGCGGTAGGGCTCCGCAGTACCGCGCGTGACCAGATCGTCGATTAGCACACCGAGATAGGCCTCGTCACGCCCGAGAACCAGCGGCTCGAGACCGCGGCAGGCGCGGGCGGCATTCAGCCCGGCGATCAGGCCCTGACCCGCGGCTTCCTCATAACCGGACGTTCCGTTAATTTGCCCGGCTCCGTACAGCCCCCGCACATCCGTCACCTCCAGGCTCGACTCAAGCTGCAGCGGGTCGAGGCACTCATACTCGATCGCGTAGCCGCTGCGCTGAATCACGGCCCGCTCCAGTCCGGGCAGCGTACGCACCAGCCGCTCCTGCACATCCTCGGGCAGGCTGCTCGACAGACCCTGCAAATAATACTCCTCCGTCCCCAGCCCCATCGGCTCGACAAAAATCTGATGGCGCTCCTTGTCGGGAAAACGCACGATTTTGTCCTCAATCGACGGACAGTAACGCGCCCCCGTGCCGCGAATAAAGCCCGAGAACATCGGCGACCGATGCAGATTCGCCCGCACGATCGCGGCAGTTTCGTCAGTTGTCCACGTCAAATAACAATCGCGCGTCGGCTTTGGGCAAAATTCCGGATTATCCTCATTGACAAAGCTGAATGTCCACTGCTCGGCGTCACCCTCCTGGATCTCCAGTCGTGAAAAATCTATCGATCGGGCATTGATCCGCACCGGCGTTCCGGTCTTGAATCTCTGCAATTTCAGGCCGTGCGCGGCCAAAGAAGCCGCTAATCCATGCGACGGGAACAAATTATCGGGTCCGCTGTCGATGCTTACTTCGCCGGTAATGATGCGGCTCTCCATAAAAGTGCCGGTGGCCAATATAACTTTGCGGCAGGGATGCCAGGCGCCGGAGCGCGTCAGCACGCCGCGGACTTCGTAGCGGGCTTCGACGCTGGACGGCATTTCCGGGGTTTTCGCACCGCTCGGCGGCATTTTTGCAGGTTGGTCCGCGGCGGATTTGCGAACAACAGGCTCGCTCAAAACGGCCACAATTTCGGCTTGGCGCAAATGCACACCTTCGGTATTTTCCAGCAGATGCTTCGCCAGTTCCTGGTACAAGCGGCGATCGATTTGTGCCCGCGGCGAACGCACCGCCGGGCCCTTGGTCGCATTGAGCATGCGATATTGAATCGCCGCCGCATCCGCCAGCCGCCCAATCGCTCCGCCCAGCGCATCGATCTCCCGCACAAGTTGCCCTTTTGCCGTTCCGCCGATACTCGGATTACACGGCATATTGCCCACGGAATCCAAATTCAGCGAGAACAGCGTCGTCCGTAACCCCAGCTTACTCACCGCCAGCGCCGCTTCGATTCCGGCGTGCCCGGCACCGACAATCGCGATATCACAGGGCTCGGCCCCATACGGCGTAGCGGCAAAATCCGCCGGCCAGCCCGTCATTCCGCGCAACTTTTCAACTAAAGCATCCTGTTCCGTCATTTTCCGACACAAAAATTGCTGAACAAATGTTCCAGCACATCGCTGCTCAGCGTTGCCCCGATAATCTCACCCAGCGCATCGGCGGCCATATTCAATAAAACCGTAATAATGTCCAACGGCAAACCAGCGCCGGCAGCAAGCAGCTCGTTCAAAACCTCGCGGCATTCTTTCAAAGAAAACAAATGTCTTTCCGAACTTATCAAGTCAACCGTGTCTCCGCCGCGGGTCATTTCTCCCAGTAAATCAGCCAGCGCCTCCCGCAGTTCCGGCAAACCCGCCCCGGTCTTTGCCGAACAGGCAAGAATTTCACTCTCTCCCGCAAAATCCGTTGTGCCGACATCCGCCGATCCGGCGACAGTTGTTCCGCCGGCAGTTGTCTCGCAGGCAGTTGTCTCGCCGGCGGAAGCACCCCCACTCGTCACCGACGCACCGAACTCGTTTAACTCACCAAACTCGGCGTTCCACAAGTCCAGCCAGCGCCGACGAAAATCGGCCAAATCCGCCTGCTTTGTCAATAAATCGCTTTTGGAGATCAGCGGTATCACCCGCACCCCTTGCAGATTTGCCCGCTCGCGTAGCGGTTCAATCTCCGCCGCGTTCACCGGCCGATCCGCCGGCAAAAGCCAGAACACTATATCTGCTTCGGCCATCGTCCGCCGCGTGCGTTCCATACCCAGATTTTCGATATCGTCATCGCTCACCGAGCGCAGGCCAGCCGTATCCGTCAGCCGCACCGCCAAATCGGCGATATGCAGCCACTCATCAATCGTATCGCGGGTCGTGCCGGGAATATCGGTCACGATCGAACGTTCGATGCCGACCAGCGCGTTGAGCAGTGCCGACTTACCCGCATTCGGCACTCCAGCCAGGCAAACCGTCGCTCCCTCACGGATCAGTCGCCCGGCCGCATAGCTGTCAATCAACTGTTGCACCTGTCCGTAAATGTTCTGAAGCTCGGGGGCAACATCATCCCACTCAAAGCGGTCTTCACCGACCGCATACTCGGGATATTCGCCGGCCAACTCCGCCCGCGCCACCAGCACGATTAACGAATCACGCAAGGCTTTAACACGCGTCGAGAGTTGTCCTGCCAGTTGCCGCAAAGCAACACGGCGTGCCTGTTGCGAATCGCTGTCGATCAAATCCAGCACCGCCTCGACTTGGCTCAAGTCCAGACGGCCGTTTAACAAAGCCCGACGCGAGAACTCGCCCGGCCCGGCCGGCTCCGCCCCCGCCGCCAGACAGGCGCCAATCAACTCGCGGCGCACGGCACCGCTACCGTGCACACTGATCTCCGCCATATCCTCACCGGTAAACGAACGCGGTGCGCGAAAACAAAGCAGCACGGCTTCATCGATAACTTCGCCGCTTGTCGGATGAATCACAAAGCCGTAAACCGCCCTGTATCCCGGCAAATCCGCAATTTCTGCAGAAGGCGGAGTAAACACAGATTCTGGGGCATATGCGGACTTCGGGGTGAGCGCAGATTCCAGAGTGAGCGCAGATTCCGGAGTGAGCGCAGATTCCGGAGTGAGCGCAGATTTCGGGGCAGACACAGCACCCGCACCGGCAGCAACGTCCACGTCGTGCGCAGAGCCCGAGGCGGGAGCCTGCAGCGACAGCGGTAACCGACCGCGGCGGAAAATCCGCGCGGCAACCGTAAGTGCTTCGTCCCCAGAAATGCGTAGCACCGCCAGACCCGAACGGCCCGGCGGCGTGGCAAAAGCAAATATAACTTTGCTCATATCAGCAATCGGCAACTAATCGCCATCCCTTGATCGGCAACTAATCGTCGTCCCTTTTCGGAGCAATAATAACGCGTCGATTACGCCCCTCTTCCTCACTGAAGGTCACAACTCCGGGAAAATCAGCCAGAGCGGCATGCACAATGCGCCGATCGGAGGCCTTCATCGGATTCATCTCAAACGTCCGACCGCTGCGCCGCACCTGCTCGGCAGTCTTGCGCGCCATATCGGCGAGCCGCTGCTCCTGGCGATAACGATAATTATTCACATCAATGTAAATGCGGGTACCGCCGCGACGTTCCTTCCCCGCCGCCAGCGAGAGCAAATACTGCAGAGCATTCAGTGTATCGCCGCGCCGCCCGATCAGGACACCGCCGTCCTTGTGCTCAACATATAGATTGATCACGTCGTCCCGCGCATCATACTCGCGCGTCACGGATCCTTCCATCCCGAAAGCCGCAAGAATCTGATAAGCCAACTCCTCACCTGGATTTACTTCACCGTACTCAAGATCCTCATCTTCATCGGCAAAAGCAAACTCATCCGCATCACCGTCGGCAAAGCTGTCGGTTCGACCGCCAGCCGCTACTTCTTCTACGGCATACTCTTCCTCATCCGCCGACTCGTTCGCATCTTCACCCATAATTTCCAGATTAAAATCCGCGACCGCCTCGGCAACTCCCGCATCGCTGTCTTCGAGATCTTCGCTATCTGTCACAGCGTCCGCAATATCCGCAGTATCCGCAACAGATTCGTACGCGGCGAGCGGCTCCCTCAACGTAACGCGCACACGAGCCTGACGCTTCAAGAATCCGAACAGACCGCCATCGCCCGTCTCCAAAATCTCGACATCCACACTGTCCGGATCGGTTCCCAACTCCTCCAGGGCGTTGCTGATGGCTTCCTCTACAGTGCGTCCCTTTGCTTCTATACTATTAGACATATATTCCTCTTTCCGAACACGCAATCGCCCCTGTCCGTGCGACAGAGGCGAGCCTGCTACTTTTTCTTCCTTTGTCCGCGCCGCGAATCGTCATCCGCGCCACTCCTGCTTCGTCGTTCGGCGGCAGACGATTTAATTCGCCCGTCGGTACCCACGGCTGCGGATGCTCCCGCAGCTCCGGCGCCCTTAGCACCCGAACCGGTAGCCCCGACCGCACCCGTCTCCGGACGCGGCCGCTTCCTGCGCCGACGCACGGGCTCTTCCTCCTCCGGCTCGGACGGCTTGATAATCAAAAGATTATCCTTATTGTGCAGATAGGCCGGCTTGATATAAAGATAATAAATCAGCACCTGCTGGGCAATTCCGACCAAGTTACCGATAAGCCAGTACAGACCCATCGCCGCCGGCATCGAGAAAGTCGTAATCAGCGTCATTATCGGCATGAACCAGCGCATTATCTTGCCCATACCGGCCGCCTGATCCTCCTGCGGACTCTGGCGTGCGGCCGGGTTGCGCTGCGCCGCGGCACGCTGTTTCTTCGCATCTCTCGCCGTAGGGTTCGTCCATTCCATCGTCTTAGTCAATATAATAGTCGATGCAACCGCAAGAACCGGCAGGAAAAACAGCGGCAACCAAGTGCTCCATTCCGAACCGAAAAGCATGCCGGGATTATATGTCGGCACCAGCCCGAGATTCGCCCCGAGGAAATTCAGATTCAGCATATCGGAGAGCCGCAACCATCCTTTATTTACAACCTCAGCCAAAGCCGCCGCGTTTTCACGCAGCGCCCGCATCAGCGGAATATTCATCGCCGCCGCGCCGTTAGCCTCCGCCGAACTGATCAAATTCAGGCTCTGGAGATAGCGGCCGACACTCTCGAGATTTTCCACCGCGACATTACTGATATAACGCATCGGCGCCTGGAAGATTCGCCAAATCGGCCAAATAATAATCAGCTGCAAAAGCGCCGGCAGACAGCCGCCCAGCATCGAGACATTGTGCTTCTTATAAAGCGCCTGTTGCGCCTGAGCCATCCCCGTGCGGTCATTGCCGTACTGACGTTGCAGTTCCGCGATCTGCGGTTGCAGCGCCGTCATCTTAATCGAGCTCTTGCTGGAACGTACATTGAGCGGCAACAACATCAGCCGCAACAAAATGCTGAAAACGATAATAACCACACCATAGTTATTAAACAACTGATAAAGAACCCGCAATATCCAGCCGAAGGCTATATATAGCGGATCGAGTATTCCCGCTGCGACCGGGAGTACCGTGTCAAACATAAATATTCTCCTTATTTTCGTGGCTACAGCCTATCTCATCATGAGGATATTTTACAGGGTCATAGCCGCCCTTGCAAAACGGATTACAGCGTAAAAGGCGATACAGCGCCATCCAGAAGCCTTTCCAGGCACCGTGAAGCGAAATCGCCTGGTAGGCATATTCGGAACAAGTCGGCGTAAAGCGGCAACGGGGTCGCGAATAAGGCGATATCCCGGCCTGATAACCGCGGATCAACTTTAACATAAACCGTCGCATTTTGCCTCCTCATTAGCCGACGATCTGTCCTTAGCCGACGATTCGCCGTTGACCGACGCTCCGGCATTTGCCGATGCCTCGGTACTATTCACCAAACCGGCGCGCCGTAACAATCCGGCAAGCTCTTTCCGCACCACGGCAAACTCCGGCAACACACCTTCCGGAGTGTTCGGTTGCGGACGTCCGATAAGAACCACCGCGCCGCTCCCCATCGGAGCCGGCATTTGGGTGCGCCAGGCTTCCCGTAGCAGTCGTTTAATCCGATTGCGCCGCACCGCCGTCCCGACATGCGAAGATGCCGAAACGCCGAGTCGATACGGACCCCGAACCTGCGGGTGGTTCAGGTAAAACATCGTCACGTGGCGCGAACTGAGCCGGCGCCCCCGTCGAAAAACGCGGGCGAACTGAGCTTTGCTCTTCAGCCGCTCCGTCCTGAACTGCCGCTCCGTGACCTGTCCCACTCTTTTCTTACGCCGTCAGTCTGCGACGCCCCTTAAGCCGACGCGAGCGCAAAACCTGCCGTCCGGCTCTGGTCTTCATTCTTTTTCTAAAGCCGTGCTCACGGGCACGCTGCCTTTTCTTCGGTTGAAATGTTCTCTTAGGCATTTTATCCTCCTTAAACTACCCGGGGCTGCGAACAACCGCATCCCGAGCGTATCTAATAATCTTTCTTCTTCAACTGTGCCGCGTGTTCAGCCGCGGGTACGTAAGGCCGACCGCAACTGCCACAACAATATGGCCGCCGCTGCCGCCGCATTCAGGGATTCCGCAGAACCCTCCATCGGTATCTTCACCGTCAGATCCGCCTCGCGCAACACCTGCGCGCTCAGACCGCGTCCTTCGTTCCCGATCCACAGCGCCGCCGGAAAATCATACGTGACCTCGTCACAGGCCTCCC
>JAAZJE010000060.1 GCA_012800515.1 Clostridiaceae bacterium | reverse complement strand
TCGCCGTAGGGCTCGCCCAGATACTCTTCGTAGAGTCTGATGACCATCGGGTTCTTATGGCTCAGGCGGATCTTCTTATTGCGATCCTCGCGATAAATCGCTTCCTGACGCTTGAGAATGATTTCCATATCACCGTGGTGGAAGGGCTGTCCGCCGCCGCCGATACAGCCGCCGGGGCAGGCCATGATTTCAATGGCGTCGAACTGGTAAGTTCCGTCGCGCAGACCCTCGAGCAGACGGCGCGCATTGCCCAGTCCGTGGGCGATGCCGATGCGCAGAGAGAGATCACCGATCTCAATCGTCGCCTCGCGAATGCCTTCGAGACCACGTAGCGACTGGAACTCGACGTTCTCCAGCTCCTCGCCGGTGAGCCACTCATAAGCCGTACGGCAGGCCGCTTCAATGACGCCGCCGGTCGTTCCGAAGATAACCGAAGCACCGGTCGATTCACCCATAATGTTGTCGAAGTCCTCGTCCGGCAGAAGAGCGAGATTGATGCCTAACTCATGGAGCATGTGACCGAACTCGCGGGTCGAAATGACGATGTCGACGTCCGGCACGCCCTTATGGCTCAGTTCTGGACGCGCTGCCTCGGCCTTCTTCGCCAGACAGGGCATGATCGAAACAACGACGATGTCCTCGGCGTGCAGGCCCTTCTTGGCGGCGTAATAGCTCTTGGCCATCGCGCCCAGCATGATATGCGGCGAGCAGCAGGTCGAAGGAATGTCGAGCATATCGGGGAATTGGGTTTCGATGAATTTCACCCAGGCCGGGCAACAGGAGGTAAGGATCGGCAGTACTCCGCCGTGCTGAATGCGGTGAACCAGTTCAGAAGCTTCTTCCATGATGGTCAGGTCGGCGGCCCAGTCGGTATCAAAGATCCCGTCAAAGCCCAAACGGCGCAGAGCGGCGGCGATCTTGCCGGTTGCGATCGTTCCGGCCGGCATACCGAACATTTCGCCGATTGCCACACGCACGGCGGGGGCGATCTGGACGATTACGTGCTTGGAGCTGTCGTGCAGGGCGCGCCAGACGCGATCGATGGCGGAGATCTCCGTCAGGGCTCCGGTCGGGCAGACGGCGACGCACTGACCGCAGAAGGTACAACTGGTATCGTTCAGATCCATCTGGAAGGCGGTGCCGACGACCGAGTCGAAACCGCGCGAAAGCGCCGAGAGTACGCCGACGGTCTGTACTTCGTTGCACATGACCTCACAGCGGCGGCACATAATGCACTTGTCCGGGGTTTTCATGATGGCGCAGGAGCTCTTGTCCTCGGGAAAGTGGGAGCGCTTGCCGCGATAGGGAACGTCACGCACGTTCAATTCGGCGGCGAGCTTCTGGAGCTCGCAGTCCAGGTTCTTGGCGCAGGTCAGGCAGGACTGCGGATGGTTCGAGAGCAACAGCTCGACGCTGGTGCGGCGGGCCTGAACGGCACGAACGGTGTCCGTGCGCACGACCATATTGTCGCGGACTTTCTCGGAACATGAAGTTACCAGACGCGGCACACCTTCGACCTCGACCAGACAGACCCGGCACGAGGAACTGACGCATTCGACGTTGAACTGCGGCATAGACAGATGGCATAAGGTGGGAATATACACTCCGGCCTTCCGCGCCGCTTCCAAAATGGTCGAATCGGCGGGAACCATCACGGGAATATCATTTACTGTGACTTTAACTAAATTACTCACTGCTATCCTCCTAACGCGGCAATACGATGGCCTTATCCGGCTTGACCGGGCAGACCTTGTGGCAGGCACCGCAGGCAATACATTTTTCGGGATCGATCACGTGCGGCTGGCGCAATGTACCGGATATGGCATCGACCGGGCAGGCCTTGACGCAACGCGTGCAGCCGATGCAGAGTTCCGGATTGATGCTGTAGTATTTGCGCACCTCGCGGCGGGCATAGCGCTCGTACTCCTCGGGGAAGTAGCGCATGGTTGACAGAACCGGGTTCGGCGCTGTCTGACCAAGTGCGCAGAGCGCCGAGTCGCGGATGGCATTGCACAGCTGCTTGAGAATAGTCAGGGTTTCCATATCGCCGCGCAGTTCGAGTAGCTTGTCCAGCAACTCCCGCACTCTGGTCGTGCCAATTCGGCAGGGAGTGCACTTACCGCAGGACTCGTCGCAGGTGAAATCGAGGTAGAAACGGGCAACTTCGACCATGTCGTTATCTTCGTTCATGACGATCATTCCGCCGGAGCCCATCATCGAGCCGATTGCCCCCAGGCTCTGGAAGTCGATCGGAGTGTCGAGGTTCTCGGTGGTAATGACGCCGCCGGAAGGACCGCCGGTCTGCACCGCCTTGAACGCCTTGCCGTCGGGAACGCCGCCGCCGATTTCGAAGACGATCTCGCGCAACGTTGTGCCCATCGGCACCTCAACCAGACCGATATTGTTCACATGGCCGGCGAGAGCGAAGACCTTGGTACCCTTGGAATGTTCCGTTCCGATGGAGGAGAACCATTCGGCTCCCTTAGTGATGATAATCGGGACATTGGCAAAAGTCTCGACATTGTTGACGATGGTCGGGAGACCCATATAACCGGATTCGGCGGGGAAGGGGGGCTTGCGGGTCGGCTCGCCGCGATGTCCCTCGGCGGAGTGGATCAGAGCGGTTTCTTCGCCGCAGACGAAAGCGCCGGCACCGAGGCTGATCTTGATATCGAAATCAAAGCCGCTACCGAGAATGTTCTTGCCCAGCAGGCCCAGCATCCTAGCCTCGTGAATCGCCGTTTGCAGGCGCCAGACCGCCACGGGATATTCGGCGCGGACATAGATAAGGCCGTCATGAGCGCCGATTGCGTAGCCGGCAATCGTCATCGCCTCAACGACCGAGTTCGGGTCATCCTCCATGATCGAGCGATCCATGAAAGCACCCGGGTCGCCTTCGTCGCCGTTGCATATCACATACTTCTTCTCGCCTTGGTTATTGGCGGCGAACTGCCACTTCACTCCGGTCGGGAAGCCGGCGCCACCGCGACCGCGCAGTCCAGAGGCCTTGAGAACGTCGATAACCTCCTGCGGCGTATAGTCAAAGAGACATTTGGCCAGCGCCTGATAACCGCCGACGGCGATCGATTCCAAAATTTCCTCGGGATCGATCAGGCCGCAATTCCGCAGAGCGACACGCTTCTGCTTACGATAAAAGCCCATGTCGGCATGATGGGGAACGTATTCGCCCGTCTCCGGATCGACATAGATAAGATCATTAATTATCTCGTTCTTGATAACATGCTCGGTGACGATACGCTCGGCATCTTCCGGCTGCACCTTAACGTAGAAGATGTTGTCCGGCATGACCAGGACAATCGGTCCCTGTGCGCAGAAGCCGAGGCATCCGACCTGAACCACCTTTGCCCAATCAACATTATGAGCGACCAGAGCCTGGCGCAGATTTTCCATAAGCACTCCCGCTCCCGTCGAGTGACAGCCGGTTCCGCCGCAGACCAGAAGTTCGACCTGAACCTTACGATTCGGGTCGCGCTCGGCCTGCTCGTGACGCAGAGCCACCAGGTCACGGTTCGCTTCCGCCAGGCGATCGAGATCGGCCCGTGAGTTCAGGCGAGTATACTGCTCAGTATTGGTCCTATGATCTTTCTTCATCTTAGCCCTCCTCCTCTAAATCGCGATAATGCTGAATGATACCCGGCACGTCGGCGGGCTTTACATGACCGTAGATCTTGTCGCCGATACGCAACACCGGTGCCAGAGCGCAGGCGCCGATACAGCGCACTTCGGCTATGGAGAACAAGCCGTCGTCCGTTCTTGATTTTTCCTTGGGTAAATTCAACTCCGTCCGGAACTTCTCCAACACCTCCGCCGCTCCTTTGACGAAGCAGGCGGTTCCCAAACAGATGGCTATGTTGTACTTGCCCTCGGGATTTTCAATGAAGAAAGAGTAGAAACTGACGACGCCGTTGACACGGGCGGCGGGTACACCTACTTTGCGGGCCACATAGAGCTGCAATTCCGGCGGCAAATAGCCGAACAGGGATTGCGCCTTGTGCAGAATTTGGATCAAGCTGCCGGAAGGATCGGGAAGCGACTCAACGAGCGCATCGATCTCCTTTAACTTGGCCGGATCCAAGGCGTCCATACTTAGGTCGATCTTAGACATTTATGCCTCCACATAACTATATTGACCGGTGAGAGTGTCACGACGAAACGGAGTGACGACCCGGATCTTTCCGGAACGCCTGCCGATACGCAATGCGACCCGACCGATCTGATAACGGGCAAAATTATACCATACAACAGGGGAGTTTGCACATAGAAAGATAGGAAATAAATGGAAATAATGTTAGTTAGTACTAATAAGATTTAAGACCTGCGCGTTCAGTCGTTCGGCCAAGTCCGGAACGTGTCCGCTGATGATCAGGGCGGCTGAATTTTGCTCCGCTGTTTCGAGGATCAGGTCGAGGGCACGATCCCGAAGCAGTGGATCAAGGCCACTGAAAGGCTCGTCGAGCATGTAGAGAGAGGCCGGCACGACCAGGGCGCGGGCCAATGCCACCCGGCGCTTCATGCCGCCCGAATATAAGTCGACTGGCTGGTTAATTTCCACGTCTGACAGACCCAGGCGGCGCAGAGTCGTCAGCGCGAGGCCGCGCTTCCGCTCCGCACGCGGCAGGACATAGTTCACATTATCGATAGCACTGAGGCCGGGAAGGAGGCGATCCTCCTGAAAACAGACGGAGAACAGTTGCCGCGGCGGGTCACCGGCGGCGGACGGACAGCGGGTCGGGATCCAAAACTCTTTCTCGCCCACGTCGGGCTGTTCGAGACCCATTATCAGGCGCAGGAGCGTTGTCTTTCCCGATCCGGAAGGACCAATGAGGAGCAGGCGATCGCCGGTATTTACTTCCAGCGATAAGTCGCGAAAGAGCGGTTCTTCCCGGCCCGGGCGGTAAAGAGTCAGGTCGCTGAAACGGAATATGGGATCTTTCGGACTATTCATCTTTCCCTCCGTTCACTGCGTTGCTACCGGCTAAGGCGTTGTCCCCGTTCACGGCGTTGCTACCGGCTAAGGCGTTGTCCCCGGTCGGGGTGTTGCTTCCGTTTATGGCTGCGCCCAGGAGTGAGTGTCGTCCACCCCACCGCCACAACAACAGGTGCAAAAGATTCATAGTCTTTGTGAATAGAGCGGAGAGGACGACAATGACGATCGTCCAGGCGAAGAGATTTTCCGGTATGAGATAGACTTTGGCCTCGTAAAGGTTCAAGCCGATTGAATTGCGGGCCAGAGCTATGACTTCGGCCGCCACCCCGGATTTAAAAGCCAGGCCGACGGCGATGGTGGCGGCGTTGTCGAGAGCGGGCAGGAATGCGCCCGAATAATAGTAGCGCCATTTATTGGCAGCGGGTACGAAGAAGACCCGATTCAATTCCAGGAGTTCGCGATCCTGAGCCTCGAGGGCGGCCAGGAAGCGCTGATAGTAGATCGGCATACAGATTATCGCCACAACCCATAGAGCCAGGCTGTCCTGATTTGTGAAGAAGAGCAGGAGAATCACGAACGAGGCCACGGGTACTGTGCGGGCGGTTGTTACCAGGGGCGAAAAGAGGTAGCGCGCCGCTTTGAAGGAAAAGCTCAGGAGCGCGAAGAGGACGCCGAGAGTAGCGCCGATGAAATAGCCGCCGATGACGCGAGCGAGTGAGAGAAGCAACGTCAGCCAAAATCGTGCGCCGGTCGCCAATTCAATCAGGCGGCGCAACGCGGCTACGGGCGAGGCTAGGAAGAAGGCAAAGACCTTTAACTCGGCCAGGAGTTGCCAGAGCAGAAGCCAGAACAGGATCGCTCCGGCGCGACAGAGAAGATTTTTGCGTTCAGCTTTCATTGCCCGTGAAGTAGAAGTCGGCGGGCGGAAGCGCTCCGCCCACGGCCTTGGGATTCTGCGCGAAGAGGGCGGCCAGGAAACCGTCCATTATGGTCTGCATCTCCGCTCCGGCTATGTTACTGATGCCGCAGTAGGGAAGTGCCTTGATGGCGACGGGTTGCGGCACGATGTCCATTTCCCCGATGACCGCCGCGGCTCCGGCGGTGTCGGTCGTGACGAATTGCTGTGAAGCTGCGTAATCGGCCAGGAATTGACGAACGGCGGCGGGATTTTCCTCAATGAAGGCGCGACGGGCGACGGCGACACCCATAACGAGACGACCGGGTTCGCCTTTCAGGCTCGCAGCCTCTTCCCAAGCCTCATTCATATCGATGACCACCCTGATAGAAGGGTTCTTGGTCTGGGCGACGGTGACAAAAGGCTGAGGCATGAGAGCCAGGTCCGCCTTGCCCTGAGCCAGAGCGGCGACGGCCTCGGCATGTTCGGATTTGAAATCCAGCTTAACAGCGGCGGGGTTAATTTCGTTGGCATCCAGAATATAATTCAGAGCGTACTCGGGAGTGGCGCCTTTGCCGGCGAGAACGATGGTTTTACCTTTGAGATCCTCTACCTTCTTTACCGAAGTTCCGCCGTTGTCGGTCAGATAGAGGACCCCGACGGTGTTGATCACGATCATTTGCAGGAGTTCCGGCTGGCGGTTGTACAGCACGGCGGCCAAGTTGCCGGGAATGCAGGCGATATCGACTTCGCCTTTAACCAGCAGCGGCGGAATCGCGTCGGGTGCCGCGGATAAATTCAGCGTATAGCGCTCGCCGTTCGGATCGTCTTTGACGATTCCGGCCAATCCCATGGCCGTCGGGCCCTTGAGCGCGGCGATGCGCACGGGTTGGGCGGGAGCGTCGGTCGGTTGAGTCGGTGGCTGTGTTTCGGGTTGGGCGGGCGCCACGGTACAGGCGGATAGAATCAGCGCCGGAATGATCAGGATTAGAGTGAGTAGTTTTTTCGTAGTAAATAATTTTT
>JAAZJE010000059.1 GCA_012800515.1 Clostridiaceae bacterium | reverse complement strand
GGCTTGGACGTAACGTCTCCGATCAGAGCCTGAATGTGCTCCTGATCGCGTAGACGGCGGTAAGCGTTCAGCGCTTCGGTCTCATCGCCCTGCTCATTGAGGCTGATGAACCTGATCTTCTTGCCCAGTATGCCGCCCTTCTCGTTAATTTCCTTGATGGCCAGCTCAGCTCCCTGCTTAACTCCAAGACCATAAACTGATAGTTTGCCGGTTTCGGGAGCAAGGCCGCCGATAATGATCTCATCTCCTCCGGTAGCAGTTTTATTGCAACCAACAATAGCGCTCAGCAGCAGAAATACCGCCAGTAACAGTGCCCACACTTTGTTTTTCATATCAATGACTTCCTCCGTTTTCTGAAAACCGGTAGCTTTCAGCCGTGGGACAGCCTCGAACTGCCTGTTTCAGTTAATTAATTTTATCTATTCTATTTACGCGGATACCGTTTGTCTACAGCTAAAACCGTTGTTTTTTTTTTTTCGTGCTTTTATCCACTATTTGCCAAGTTATATTATGCAGTATTTGTGCATAACGATACACCGTCTAAAACCTAACGTCAGTGCAGCAGAACCTGAGCCAGAAAAGCCTTCGTCCTTTCGCCCCGCGGATTTTTAAATACCTGCTCCGGCGACCCCTCCTCGGCGATCTGCCCCTGATCGAGAAAAATCACCCGGCTGGCGACATCGCGCGCAAAATACATCTCATGCGTAACGATCGCCATCGTCATGCCCTCGTCGGCCAAATCGCGAATCACGTCGAGAACTTCCCGGATCATCTCCGGATCCAGCGCCGAAGTCGGCTCGTCAAAGAGCATCACCTCCGGACGCATGGCCAATGAACGGGCGATCGCCACGCGCTGCTGCTGTCCGCCCGAGAGACGCTGGGGAAACTCGTCAATCTTATCGAGCAGCCCCACCCGACGCAGCAACTCCGCTGCGCGCTCCTCGGCCTCGGCCTTAGTTGCCAGCTTAAGCTGCAAAGGCGCAAGAGTAATATTATCCTTGACGCTCAAATGCGGAAACAGATTAAAACTTTGAAACACCATACCCATACGCCGGCGAATCAGATTTATATTCGTCTTCGGAGCGGTAATATCAATCCCGTCAACAATAACCTGTCCCGAAGTCGGCCGTTCCAACAAATTGAGGCAACGTAACAATGTGCTTTTACCCGATCCGGAAGGTCCGATAATCGCCACCTGCTCACCATCCTCAATGCGCATATTAATCCCGTCGAGAACGCGAATATCGCCGAAATCCTTA
This sequence comes from Clostridiaceae bacterium, assembly GCA_012800515.1. GTDB lineage: Bacteria > Bacillota > Clostridia > Saccharofermentanales > Fastidiosipilaceae > JAAZIX01. Next base: position 17,165 of record JAAZJE010000059.1, on the reverse strand, counting down.
CATAAATCAATGACTTCGATCATCTTTGTCCTCTAATCCGTGCCCATCGGCCGACGGTCACTACGACGCATACGCTTTTCCAGAACCGACAAGAGCCGCGTCAGACCCAGAACCAGAATCAGATAAATCAGCGCCACGGCGTACAGCGGCTGATTGCTCCAGGTCTTGCTGCGAATATTGTTACCTGCCCGCGTCAAATCATCCACCGCGATAAAGCCGGCCACCGAAGTTTCCTTCAGCAACGTGATAAATTCATTGAACATCGTCGGCAGCACATTGCGAATCGCCTGTGGCAGAATTATCCGCCGCATCGTCTGACCGTACGACAGACCCAGCGAACGTCCCGCCTCGGTCTGCCCGACACCGATCGACTCGATCCCGGCGCGGAAAATCTCCGCCATATAGCCGCCGCTGTTAATCCCGAAAGCCAGCCCTGCCACCAGCACCGGCGGTATATCGGTCAGATTCCCGAATATGCTGAAGTAAATAATCAGCAGCTGCACCATCACGGGCGTACCACGAATCACAGCGATATACGCTCCGGCCAGCGCATTCAAAATCGGAATCCGCACCCCGGCGCGATAAGAGACCCGAATCACACTCAATATGAGACCGATGATCATCCCGATCAGGGCCGCCATCGCCGACATAAACAGCGTTAGCAAAAGACCGTCCAGTAGCCACATATAGCGGCCGCCCTCTATGAAGTTCCGATGAAACTCCGCCAAGATCCCGCCGGAACCCTCAATAGACTGCCCGACAAAAATTGCATTCAGCGCCGCTACATTCTCACCGGTAAAAAGGAACAGCGGCAACACCGCCGGTATCGACCATAACAATCGATCCAGGCAGCGCCGCCGCTGACGTTTTCTCAGTTCAAGTGTATCCTGCATAGTTCCTCTAAAACTACTTCCTCGCGAAAATTACTTCTTCTCGAAAATTATTTCTTCTCGCTGGTTTTGCGAATCACGATCACCTGATACGAAACGGTATAGGGATCGGAGAACAGAACCTGCTTGGCACGATCTTCGGTCTTGCTGAATCCGGCGGCGATCATGTCGATCTGCCCCTGCTGCACGGCGGCAATCAGACCGTCAAAGTCCATGTCCTTAACCACCAGTTCCTTATCCAGCTCCTTGGCAATTGCCGCAGCCAACGCGATATCGCTACCGACAACCTTATTGCCCAACTTCGTCTCATAGGGTGCAAAACCCGACTCCGTGCCCATGACAAGCTTCCCGCCTTTGGCACCGACATTGAAGTTCAGCTCCTTGGCAGCTTGCTCCTCGTTCTCAAAATAAGCCTGAATCCACTTGTCGATCTGCCCACTCGCCTGCAATTCGGCAATCACCTTATTCGCGGCATCGGCCAGCTCCGTGTCATCCAACTTGAAAGCCAGTGCCAGCGGCTCCTCACTAAGCGGAGTCGGCAGAATCATTAAGTCGGTATTCCACACAAGAGCAGCCTCGGCCGGCAGCTTATCCATGATAGTCGCATCGACCTTACCCTGTTTGAGCGCGGTAATCGCGTCCAGATAGCGCGCAAAGGCATAGATCAGATTCTCATTGCCCTCGCCGACCACATCCCGAGCGCAATCATGACCGGTCGTGCCCTGCTGCACTGAAATCTTCAGGCCTTTTAGATCCGCTTCTCCACCGATCTTTACCTCTATTTTCTGTTCCTGAGATGGGGTCGTAGACGGGGAAACATCTGTATTCTGTAACTTTATAGTCTCCCCACCTTCCCTCACCTTACAGGCCGACAGAGGCAGGAGCAACATGATCAGGCTCAGAGCCGCTGCCAATATAACCAATACTTTTTTCTTCATTTTCACTATCATTCAAGGTCGGATCATGCCGACCCCCTCCTCCCATAGAGTTGACGTCCAGTATACGCAACCTTTCGCCGCTTAGCAAGGAGGTTTCGTATAATCTGCCTGTTTTATACGAAAAAAGCGGGAGTTTATGCATAAAATCCCGCATATATTCATTTATTCTCGTGCCGAACTAATGTAAAAGCTCCCGCCACTCCAAATCGCCGCGTTGAAGAGCCAGAATCAGCAATTCCGCCGTAGCCATATTAGTTGCGTAGGGAATATTATTCATGTCACAGGCGCGCATCAGCGGGTTGGTCATATTGTAGTCGGCACTTTTTGGATCCTGTAAATATATGACACTGTCAACCTCATTAAACAATACCCGCGAAGCCAGCATTTCCAGGGCCACAATCATCTCCTCCGAGAGGCTGAATACCCGAATATCAATAGCATCCTTAATCAGCTGCGCCGTATTGACCAGAGATACCAGCTCATGTCCGGAGAGTACATTCCGGTAGGCAATACAGAAATTAACTAGCAGATCCGTACGCCCCTTATCAGCTAAAAGTACAATTCGCACAATAATACCTCCGAGCCGCGCTCTTTCTTTTCAACTCAACTAATTCTATCAGATCCGAATTCGATATCCAAACACCGCCGCCTGAAAAGACAACGCCTGACTAATGTATCCCCGTCTCGTTCGTCGGCGGAACATCCGGATAGCCGGCCTGTCCCAAATATGCCCCCATCAAATCCCTGGCCAAGGTGACGATCCAGCCGCCGCTCATGCCTCCCTCGACAAGGGCCGCTACGGCGACCTGTGGATTATCAAACGGAGCAAAGCAGATGAACAGAGCGTTATTATTGCGCCCCGGTAGACCCAACTGAGCAGTACCCGTCTTACCGGCGACTTTCCACGGAAAACCCTTAAAGTCCTCATACTGCCAGCCCTTCGGATCGTTGGTGACTCCCCACATATTATGCCGCACTTCGCGTAGAATCCAGTCTTCGTAGGGCAATTTCTGCTTGTCCGCCGTCCCGCCCCGGTAAATCGCATATCCGTGTTCGTCGCGGACTTCACTGACCACATATGGAGTAACCAACTCGCCGGTGGCAATTCCCCCAGTGGCGCGCGCCAGCTGTAATAAAGTAAAAGCGTTCAGACCCTGACCGATCGCCGACTGCGCCGTATCCGCCGCAAACCAGACCTGATTGCGCGGATCAGAATTGTATTTGATTTTGTTGTCGCGATTCGCCACGATGCCGCTCGTCTCATAAGGCAGGTCGATGCCGGTTGGCAGACCGAAACCGAAGTCATAGGCTGTCGCAGAGATGCGATTGATACCGATCTTCAGGCCGACATTGTAAAAGTAAGAGTTGCAGGATAGAACCGTGGCCCGGAACATATCGATCGCACCGTGTACACCCAAACAGCCGAAAATCTGTCCTTCGACATTCACCGTTCCCTCACAATACACCTTTGTATAGGGGTACCACAGACCCGAGTTCAGGGCGGAAACCGAAACGAAAGGTTTGAAAGTTGAACCGGGCGGAGACATCGTCTGCATCGTCCGGTTCAACATTGGCCGATTGACATTATCCCGGAGATAATTATTGACCTCCTCAGACGCCGTCTTATCCTCGGACGCCAGAATAAAATTCTGCGGATCGTAGCCAGGATAGCTCGACATCGCAATAACCGCCCCGTCCCGCAGATCAAGCATTACTATCGCTGCCGCATCCGGATCCATGCTTGAATCCGTGCCCTGACGATGCTGCCGCTCCCGCACCGCGGCAATCATATCCTGCAGGGCCTGATCGGCAAACTTCTGCAGCCGGGTGTCCAGGGTCAGACGCACATCATACCCCCGTTGCGGCTCCAACTCCTGTCCCGCCATGAATTCCTCGCCGTTTTCCTCGGCTGTACCGTAAATCCGATAGTTTCTGTACCCGCCGACTCCGTGCAGATAACGCTCCATGCTCAGCTCAATACCCGCCTTGCCGGTCACATCGTCCATCGTATAATCCTGATCGGCCAGCTTGGCGTATTCATCGGCGGTAATGCGATTAACATAACCGATCACATGCGAAAAATATACGGCATCGTCCAAATAGACCCGCTTATACTTCCGATCGCATATCACCCCGCGGTAGCGGTAATTCTGTTCCTCCAGCTGAACGACCAGTTCATCACTCAGTCCGCTGGTAATTTCCACCGGAGTCCCGTTTATAAACATCCAGTTCGACTGATAAATCTCAAAGCGCAACCGCAACACATCGTTGCGATCCTCTTCCGACCAGGCGGTATCGATCTTAAATAAATGTTCGGTCAGATAGCGGTAGAAGACCGCCGGGTCTCGCTTGATATATATATTGTCGTAGGCCTGCTGCTTATCCGGCGGCAACTCCTCCAAATTAAAGAGATTCTCATTTAGCTGGAATTTGGTGATATCCGCTTCCCGAAGCTTGGGGGACCAACGCTTCGTCTCGAGATTCAGCCAGTCGTCGATCGAGTGGGAAAAGCTCAGTCCTTCCCGCCGCAGGATTTTACTCAGATCCAGTAGCATCGCATTGAACTCGCGATCCGCCAGTCCGGCATAGGCTAACAGCAGACGATTCTCCGCCGTTGTCGTGGCCAGAGGAGCGCCGTTGATATCCAAAATATCTCCGCGCCGCGGACGGACGGCATACTGGCGCGGCGTGCCGCGAGTCTCCGGCGAATTCGGGATCCCGTCTACGCGTAAACTCATCAGGCTGCCGATGAAAGCCAGCGCAATGATCAGCATAAATACGGTCAGGATATTGAATCTGTTGGTAAGAAAGCGCCGCCACCGGCTCGGCTGTGCTTTTTCCGTATCGTCATCAATGAGACGTACCCGCCCCGGATCGCTTTCCCAGGAGCGTTCTTCCAGGGTTTTCTCTTCTTCGGGCGGGGTCAGCTTTTTTATGACAAATTTACGCTCGCTCATATTAGCTGTCCTTAATCTTCTCTCCCTGTAACTTTTCATCGGCGGCAAGTTCGCGCCGCGTGAGTTCAAGTGCAGAATAGGGACCGGCATAGCGCAACGCAAAATACAGCAATGCCGCCAGGGGAACATTTATAGCCAGACCGGGCAGGACGGAATCCGTCAGCCAGACAGAAATCGCCGGGATTTCTAATCCGCCGCCGCCAATCCGGATGATTACCACCGTCAAGACCGTAACGCCCAACTCATGACCGACAAACGCAATCACGGCAACCATAAGCAAATACCATAGTGAGCGGCGGCGGCGTTGCCCGCCCATCACCGCCGCAAGAGCGGCAAGCCAAAAGTACAACAACATTCCGACCCCGAGATTGCGACCGAAGGCCAAGTCCACAATCATGCCCGCCGCCAGAGCAACCACGCTCCCCTCCCCGAAACCGAACAAATATCCGCACACTATAGCAAACATCAGCAAAAACTGCGGCGCGGCCAAGCGCCAAACCCAGGCATTCGACCAGACCAGCTGCAGAAAAACCACCAGAACGAACCAGAATATATACAGCGTAATCAGTCTTATCCAACGCATAGCTTAATTGCCTTCCGCTGCTTCGATCGTTATGCGCAAGTGATCCGTCGGCCAGAGCACAAAGACGTTCTCCAAATTATCGAAGTCCGCATAAGGCTCGCAATAGGCGCGGCGCGGCGCGCGATCCGATTCCACGACGCTGACTCTCCCGATCGGAAGGTCGGCGGGGAAAGTCTGTCCGACACCGGCGGTTACCAGTTCATCGCCCGGACGCAGAACCGCATTCTCCGGAATCGAATCGATCAGCAGGAGCCCGCCGTCTTCGATATCGGTACCGCCGCGGACGATTACCACCGCCCCGTTGGGTCGATCAATTCGCGCCGCTATGGCAAAGCCCGGAGCGGTCAACGGCATCACCACTGATGTCTGGTAATCCGCATTTTCAAGGCGTCCTACCACCTGCATGGCCAAATCAATAACAATCGGCTTCAGTTCACGCGTCGTACGCAAGCCGTCCCGATGTCCGAGACTCACGCTCAGACTGTCAAACCAGGGCGTATTGCCGCGCTGCAAAACCGTTCCGTGCACGAGCTCGTAGTCGTCCAGTTCATTCCGAATCTTAATCGCCGCCTCCAGGCTATCATACAGGTGCATTTTCGTTTCCAAACGGCGCAATTCTCCCCGCAACTCTGCCAGCTGCGTGCGCAGTTCGGCATTTTCCGCCTCAATCTCCCGTGCCGCATGCCAAGCTTCGATCTTGTCCTCGATATCAACCCGGACATCCCGCGCCAACCGCTGCAACGGCGACAGTACCGAGCTCAGAAACTCCCCGACTCGGGCAACGGGACTGCCGGGCGTCATGGACCAGACTATCGATCCGATCAAAATCAGACTGACGACAATAATTATTGAAGATTTGTGAAAGCGACCGTCGCTCAAAACAAATTCCCTCTTATATTTCCGTTTCCGTTTTCCAATCCGAAGTAACGTCGGCCAATCCCGATTCGGTCAGGCGCAACACTCGGTCAAAAATAGTTCTGAGCAGCATTCTATCATGAGTGACGCAAATTATGCATCCCGCATAAGTATGCAGGGCGGCGCGTATCTCCGGTGCGGAGAGCGGCGAAAGATTGCGTGTCGGCTCGTCCAGGAGCATGACCTGAGGGCGATCGAGGAGCAGCTTGGCGAAGTAGAGTTTGGCGCGCTGACCTCCCGACAATTCCAACACGGGATGGAACATTTCCTCCTCCGTGAATTTCAGGCTACCCAGGTACGTGCGCACTCGGGTCAGTGCGTCTTTACGGCCGCGCCGCTCCGGAAGGGTCAGAAAATCGATCGCATTTTGCTCCGGATCGAGCCGCTCGGAATACTCCTGCGGCATATAGGCATGGCGAATCCCGTTCTCCGTCAGTTCGCGGCGGATCAGGCGCAACAGGGTGGTTTTGCCGCTCCCGTTCGCTCCGATCAGAGCAACCTTTTCCGGACCGGTCACGTCCAACTGCAGATCCCGGCTCAGTAGCAAATCTCCGACCTCCAGCCGCTTCAGTTGCAGACGCAGAATAGGACGATTATTCGGCAGAGGTTCGATGTCACCGAAGTCCGCCATAATACCAGCTTCGACATCCGGCCTTTCGGTCATATTTTCTTTCTCGCGGGCAAAGCGCCGTCCCATCGACTTCACGCTGTGCATCTTATCTTTGAGGTTGCGGGCCGTCTGCGGATCCTGACGTGAAACGGAACGCAGTTCATGTTGCACGCGTTCATAGACGCGGCGGTAGCGCTCCATCTTTGCCTCGAACTCGGCTTTTTCCTTATTGGCCAAGCGCGTCTGACGAATGATCATCGCCTCGCGCCGCTCAACGTAATCGGCATAGCCGACCCCGGCGATCGTATATTGCGGCAGACTCTTGCGCCGCAACTGCTCGATATGGATTATCGTATTGCTACAACGGTTAAGCAAAGTCTCATCGTGCGACACAAAGATGATCGGAAGCTTCTGATTGATGATAAAGTTCTCCAGCCAGACCAATGATTCCAGATCGAGATCATTGCCGGGCTCATCGAGCAACAGCAGGGTCGGTCGGCGCGCCAACTCGCACAATAGTTGGAATTTGATTTTTTCGCCGCCGGACAGGTCGCGCAGGCGCACCTCGGAACTGATCCGCTCGGCCGGAAAACCCAGCTCCGCTAAAGTCCCGTAGAATTCCGTATAGTCGAAATGATCCCAATTGACCCGCTTATTTAAGAAAGTCTCGGTATCGGTCATCAGGCGTTCCGGCGTCAGCACCTGGGGCAGATAACCGATGATCTCCTGGTCGGAAATGATCTCACCCCGCACTTCGGCATAGCCGCGCAGACTCTCCGGTTCGGCGATTGCCTTCAAAAGCGTGGATTTACCGTTGCCTTCTTCGCCGATAACGGCAACCTTCTGCCCGGGTTGTAATGAAAAATTAAAATCTTCCAGCAAAACACGCAGATCTTTGGATAGATAAATAGATAAATCTTTAATAACAAGCATAGTAACCGCCTCCTCCTATGCGCCGTCTCTCAGGCGCCGAATTTTCCAAGTCGGGAATATTAAGCGGCTGTTACTATCATCTTGTCACCTCCATCATATTTTCAAATCTAGGGTTGGGACCTGTCTACAATTTCGCGGAATCTGTCCAGAAACGCTTCTTCGCCGAAGGTGTTGATTTTGAAAAACACCGCTTGACTACCTCCGGAGGTGATGCCGGTGATGAACAGGTTGTCGCCGTGACCTACCAGAGTAACACTGAGGCTGACGCGGTTGGCACCCATGGCGCTGTAGCGCTCAAACACGCGCACGGCCACCCGTACATCGCCGGTCTGATAGTCGGCGCTGTCTTCCAGCGAGGCGCTTACGCTACCGCCTAAAATGCCCTGTTCAACACTGTGGAGTAATGTGCCGAAATCTCCGGTCAGTTGCCGAGTATATTTTGCCATAATATTTTCACCATCATGTCACTTTTATTATCTTCGGTTCCGCACCTTCCACAGCTACCGCATACGCAAAACCGGGGTGGTTCGCCGCTCCGCCGTGATTGCCGTGGCGATCCAGACAAATTATCGCTAATTCCGTCTCTTTAGGCAAGCGGCCCTTCTCCGCCTCCGGTATGCTCTCGTCCTCCCGTCGCGCTCGCAACAGACGCTGTGCCAGGCGCTGCAGTGTCTCGATTGCCGCCTCCTGCGGACTCAACCCGCTTGCCATGAGACTGACAGCTTCATAAGAAACCAGGCCCTTCATCAGATCCTCGCCCAGACCGGTGGCCGTCGCGCCGCCGATCAGGTAATCGACATAGAATCCCGAGCCGATCAGGGGGCTGTCGCCGACGCGCCCCGGTAGCTTCATCGCATATCCCGAGGTCGAAGTCGCCGCGACCATATCGCCCCGGCCGTCCAACGCCACTGTTCCGACCGTGTCGTGCGAAAGCAGGTAGTCCTGTCCTTTGCCGGATTGTATCTTGGCATATTGTTCTTGCCAGAACTTGATACTCTCCGGCGTATACATCGAATCCTGCTCGAAATCATGCTCGGCCGCATATTGTTCCGCCCCGGCTCCGACCAGCATATTGTGCTTACAGTGCTCCATGATGTGGCGCGCCACCGAGATCGGGTGGGCGAAGTTCTGCAACGCCGCCACCGCGCCGACCCTGAAGGTGCGTCCGTCCATAAAGGCCGCATCCAGTTCCATCTCGCCGATCAGGTTCGGACAGCCGCCCTTGCCGACCGAGCGGATCTGCGGATCTTGCTCAATCAGACGCACCGTCGCCTCTGCCGCATCGGCCGCCGAACCGCCCGCGGCCAGAATCTCCGCGCCGATCCCGACTCCCGCCAGGGAAAACGGCCAAGTCGCGATCAACGCATAGCGCACCCGTCCCTCCGGCTCGGCGGCCTCCGTTGATTCGACTACCTCGGCAGATTCTTCTGCTATCATTCGGATTAATTCGATCGACTGTTCTGACGTCATAGAGAATACTCCGCTCGTTTATTTTGACTCTGCCATATTATCACGCTTCCACGTGAGCCGGAATAATTTTACCCAACCTTTACAAAATCATTGCTAAAAAGAGGTGATAACTTTACTTTTTCTCCCTACAATAGAAAAGAAAGTGCTGGCAAAGAAAGTGTAGGTGAAGAATTAATTCTATGCGTAAAGTCGTAATCGGTCTGATTGCCTTCTTACTCGCCTGTGCCGCGTTGGCCATCGCATTGATATTGTATGAGCGGCCGGTAGTCAAGGTAAAAACAGAATGGGCAGACAATTCATACGCTAATATGTCAAAAATCGACCGGCTCATGCACCAGCGGACCATGGCCATGCTTGAGAAGGACTATGAACTTGTCGAGGAGCTCGATGAGCAGTTGCGGGAAGCAGGCGCAATACCCGCGCCCACCTATAGCTCCTATTCTAATAATTTTTGGTTTAAGTAAGCTACAACCCGAATCCTAATTCGTGGCGCTGTTTTCGGCAACTTTGCAGGTTGCGTCCCGCCGAAGGCCGCTACCGAAGCCGGTTCAGGCGCGTTACCTGCAAACTTGCCAAAAGACCTACGTTGTAGGAGACAATAACAGACGTTTTCGGGAGCCGGCGGAGGGGTTTTCGGGTGGTTAGTAGTGCTTTCCGGATGTTTTCGTGAGCCGCAGATGGGTTTTCGGCAACTTTGCAGGTTGCGTCCCGCCAAAGGCCGCTGCCGAAGCCGGTTCAGGCGCGTTACCTGCAAACTTGCCAAAAAACCTACGTTGTAGGAAACACTAACAGACGTTTTCGGGAGCCGCGGAGGGGTTTTCGGCAACTTTGCAGGTTGCGTCCCGCCGAAGGCCGCTACCGAAGCCGGTTCAGGCGCGTTACCTGCAAACTTGCCAAAAGACCTACGTTGTAGGAGACAATAACAGACGTTTTCGGGTGGTTAGTAGTGCTTTCCGGATGTTTTCGGGAGCCGGCGGAGGGGTTTTCGGCAATTTTGCAGGTTGCGTCCCTCCGAAGGCCGCTGCCGAAGCCGGTTCAGGCGCGTTACTTGCAAACTTGCCGAAAGGAAACCTGGGTAGACTCCTAAAACATGCCCGGCGCACTTAGAGAGAGCCGCCCGCGGGCGGCTCTCTTATTTCGTTACTTTGTCCTCCGAATCAGGCGGACGACCGGCTCCTCTCCGGGATCAAGCGACCCGGATCTGATGTCGTCGCTTATACTCCCTTGCGGGCGCGGCGCACCAGCTCGGTATCCGTGAACGGAACTCCGGCGACATAGCCCTCGAGCGGGGCGATGCGCTGGTGGTAAATGTCAAGGAACCAGTCTGGTTGCGGGAAGAAAGCACCTTCCAATTCGTGGGCGGGCGTGATCCAGTTGCGTGAGCCGAGGACGGTAACCGGCGCGTCGAGATAATCAAAAGCCAGGTCGGAGATGTTGCGAGCCAGATCGTTCAGGAAGGAACCACGCTCGCAGGCATCTCCGGCGACAATGATCTTACCGGTCTTTTTTACCGATTCGATAACCGGCTTGTAATTGAACGGAACCAGGGTACGCGCGTCGATGACCTCGACCGAGATGCCGTACTTCTCCGCGAAGATTTCCGCGGCTTCGAGCGCCCGGTACAGTGTCGCGCCGATGGTCAGGATGGTCAGATCCGAACCGCTACGGCGCAGCGCCGGCTCACCCAGAGGTACTTCGTAAGACTCGACCGGAACGCCACTCTTAACGAACTGCTCACCCATGTCATAAATACGCTGGCTCTCAAAGAAGATCACCGGATCGGTGCCGTTCAGAGCCGCGGTCAACATTCCCTTGGCATCGTACGGTGTCACGGGGAAGCAGACCTTCAAACCGGGGATATGCGCACACAGCGAAGTCCAGTCCTGAGAATGCTGGGCACCATACTTGGAACCGACCGAAACACGGACAACAACCGGCATCTTGAGCAGACCACCGCTCATCGCCTGCCACTTAGGCAACTGGTTGAATACTTCGTCACCGGCGCGGCCGAGGAAGTCACAGTACATCAGCTCGACCAGAGCGCGTCCGCCGCGCATCGCGTAGCCGACCGCCGTACCGACGATAGCCGCTTCGGAAATCGAACTGTTGAACAGACGGTAGTACGGCAGGACTTCAGTCAAACCGCGGTATACCGCAAAAGCGCCGCCCCAGTCGCGATTTTCCTCACCGTAGGCGACCAGAGTCGCGTCTTCCTTGAACTTATCCAGCACCGCCTCAAACAGCGCATCGCGAATCTGGAAAACACGATTCTTGGCCACCGGCTTGCCGTCCTCGTCAAAGGCGTAGCGCGCCTTGCGGGCAATCTGCTTCACGCGCGGCGACTCGTCCGGATCCATCAGGAACTCCGGCTCGCGCTCGGGATCCATAGACTTGATGCGCTCATTCGAGAACATCATCGACTCGATCGCCAGCGGGTTGGCACGCAGATCCATACGCGGCGACTTCTCGGGATCGATTGCCAATCTCAGAGTCGAACTTACGGTTTCAATGATTCCCGCCTCAATAGCATCGAGCTGCGACTGTTCAACGACTCCTGCCTCAAGCATCTGTTTGGCAAAAGCCTGGATGGAGTCCTCAGCCTCCCAGGCCTGCTTTTCTTCCTGCGTGCGATAGGAATCGGCGTCCGAGGGTGAGTGTCCGGAATAGCGATAGGTCAGGATGTCGAGGAGAACCGGGCCTTCACCCTTCTTAAGAACATCGATCTTGCGGCGCATTGCGTCGATAACAGCCAGGGGGTTGTAACCGTCAACCCGCTCGGCGTGCATCTGCTCGGGGTTGACCCCGGCGCCGACCCGAGCCAGGAACTCAAAGCCCATCGTCTCGCCGCGGGTCTCGCCGCCCATTCCGTACTGGTTATTCATGAAGTTGAAAATCAGGGGCAGACCGCCGCGATGGCTCTCCTCCCAGAGCTTCTTGTACTGGTCCATGGCCGAGAAAGTGATAGCTTCCCAGACCGGTCCGCAGCCCATCGACGCGTCGCCGATATTGGCTATCACAATACCGGACTTCTGATTCACCCGGTTATAGAGTGCCGCACCGGTGGCGATATCCGCCGAACCGCCGACGATCGCATTGTTGGGATAAATTCCGAAAGGCAGGAAATAGCCGTGCATCGAACCTCCCAGACCGCGGTTGAAGCCCGTATCCCGCGCGAAAATCTCCGCCAGCATTCCGTAGAGCACGTAGTGCTTGGCGAGGTCGCGCATATTGTCATACTTAACACCGCTGTCCAGAACGATCTTATAAATACGACCGTCCATATACTCGGTCATAATCTTCTCCAGTTCCGCCTCGTCCATACGGTGAATGCAGGACATCGCCTTGGCGATAATCTCGCCGTGGCTACGGTGCGAACCGAAAATCGCATCGTTCTTATCCAACAGGAAAGCCTGGCCGACCGAGGCCGCCTCCTGTCCGATGCTCAAATGCGCCGGGCCGGGGTTGGTGTACTCAATTCCCTGGTACGCGCTCGTGGTTTTGATCATGTTCAGCATGGTCTCAAATTCGCGAATCAGACGCATATCATGATAAATCTGAATAAATTCTTCCGCAGTGTAGTTGTTCAGCTCATCCTTTACGGTTTTCTGATACTGATTTACCGGTATGCTCTTGAACTTTATTTCGCCGGGGCGCCGCAGTTCACGCGGGTCATTAAAAAGTGCTTTTGTCATGGTCTTCTCCTTACTTTCTTACTTATTGTTTTAAAATTTGGCCAAAGCTTCCTTGATTATCTCACCGACCGTGGGGTGCGGGTAAATAAAGGCGAGCATCTGTTCTACGGTAAATTCGGCATCAATGAATATGCTTGCGACAAGAATAAGCTCCGAAGCCGGATTGCCGAACATATGGCAGCCCAGCATGCGCGTGGTTTTATTGTCCATAATCAATTTTATAAAGCCCTGACCACGGTCATTTTCCGCCATATAACGTCCGCTGAAGTTCAACGGCAAATTGATCACCTTGTAGTCATAGCCCTTTTCCGCGGCATCTTTTTCCGTCAAGCCGGCGAAGCCGACTTCGGGGCTCGTGTAGATTACCGAGGGCACCCCCTGATAGCGCATGACATTATCCGGACGACCGACGATGTGATTAACCGCCACCTCGGCCTCGCGATAGGCCACATGCGCCAGCAGCCACACACCGTTGACATCGCCGACGGCATAGAGACCGGGCAGATTGGTCTGACAATGACGATCCGTTACGACCCGACCGCGCTCCATATATACGCCCAGCTCCTCCAGACCCAGACCGCGACTCACCGGGCGCCGCCCGATCGACATAAGGACCAGATCGGCCTCCACCTGACCGGGGTTTTCACCGCCATAGTGCACAACACCTTTTTCGATCTTAGTTACCGGACTGTTGAGGATAAACTTTATACCCTTCTTCTCGTAATCGCTCTGCAACGCCTTGCCGATATCCGCATCGACCGCGCCGGCAATGTGGTCGAGCATTTCGATGACGGTCACTTCGCTACCGCAGGTGCGATAGTAAGACGCCATCTCCAGACCGATCACGCCGCCACCAACGATAGTCAGGCGACCGGGGATTTCCGCCAGGTCGAGAATGCCGCGGTTGGTCAGGACATAACCTGCCTCCAGTCCTTCCTTCACGCCGGGAATCGGCGGCAGAACCGGTTCCGATCCCGTCGCCAGAATCACACGAGTCGCCGTGTAGGTTGCATCACCCGCGACGATCGTATAGCCGTTGCCGTTGCGACCGACGAGCCTGGCCTCCACTTTAACGATTTCAACCTTCGCGGCTTTGAGTTGGCTCTGAACGCCGCTGACCAGGAGTTTGACCACCCGGTTCTTGCGCTTGAGTACCGCCGCCTGATCGATCCGCACATTCTCGGCCGTCACGCCGAAAACTTCGCTGTTCTTGGCATGGTCATAGAGTTTGGCGCTGTTCAAAAAACTCTTGGAGGGAATGCAACCCTCATTCAGGCAGACACCGCCGATATTTTCTTTTTCAAAAACTACCGTACGCATACCGGCTTCGCCGGCTCGCTGGGCGGCCAGATAACCTCCGGGTCCCGCACCGATTACAGCTACGTCATAATGCATATTTTTCTGCTCCTCTTTCTTATACTTTATTAATTCGCGCGGTTCTGCCGGTCCCGTATCCCCGTCAGTCAATCAGGTAAAGGGAGAGGTTTTCCAGAGCCGTACACAAATCCTTAAGGAAGCGTGCCGCCGGAGCACCATCGATTGCCCGATGATCATGAGTCAGGGATAGGCCCATAGCCTGATAAGGTACGGCTTCGCCGTTGACCATACGCAGCTTCGTCGTCAGACCGCAAACGCCCAGGATCGCCACCTGCGGCGGATTAATCACCGGCGTAAAGTACTCGACCCCCAGCGAGCCGACATTAGTCACCGTGAAGGTGCCGCCGGCCAACAGATCGGGGTTGATGCTACCGGTCTGACAGGCAGCCGCCAATTCGCGCACCTCGTTGCCGAGTTCAGCCAGAGATTTGGTCTCCGCCGAGCGCACGGTCGGAACCATCAGGCCGCGCGGCGTATCGACGGCGACGCCGAGATGCACCGTATTGAAAACGCGCAACGTATCGTCCGCGAGGTGGGCATTGAGTTCCTTGTGCTTAAGCAGGACGCGGGCGGTCGCATACAACACCAGATCGTTAAAAGTCGGAACCTTAGCGAGGATGGGCAGACCGAGCTTTTCATCCAGACCGGCTTCTTTGGCCTTCTTGAGGCGGGCGCGAATCGCCAGCAGGTCCGTCGCGTCGAAAGAAGTATGCAGAGTAAGCTGAGCCATTTCGGACAGCGACTTATGCATGGTACGGGCAATGACCTTGCGGATGTTAGTCAGCTTGCGGTCCTCATATTCGGGAACAGCGGAAGTTTCGGTCGGTGCCGCAACCGTCGTCGGTGCCGCTGTTGCTGCCGGTGCCGCCGCAGGTGGGGCCACCGTATCTCCGGCCATCACGCGACCGGCTACACCGCTACCCTCCGTTCCGGGGGCAAATCCGAGCGCCGCCGCGGCTGGACTGGCAACATGACCGGCGGCAACGAGGGCCTCGACATCGCGCTCGATCACCCGACCCTGCGGGCCGCTACCCTGCGCCAACCGCAGATCGGCACCGCTGCGCGCCGCCAAATTACGCGCCCGGGGACTGATCCGCTCCGGCTGCGCGCCGCTGACCGGTGCCGCTTCTTTCGCCGGTACCGTAGCCGCGGTAGGCGCGGCCGCAACCGGGGCTTCCGCTGTCGCGGCGACCGGGGTCTGTGCGGGTTCCGCCGCCGTCGTCGACACCGCCGTTTGGTCGCCGACCAGATCCGCGATATCCTCACCCGGCTCACCGATAATCATTACGGTATCCAAAACCGGAACATCGTCGCCCGCAGCTACCAGTATGGCCAGAACCGTACCGTCTACTTTGGCCTGTTCATCAAATGTGGCTTTATCCGTCTCGTAAGTAAAAAGGGCATCACCGATCGACACCGTGTCACCCTTCTGTTTATGGAATTCTCCGATAATACAACTCTCAACTGATTGTCCCTGACGCGGCATAATTACTGCAGTCGCCATATGAAACCCTCCTTATAATGTCTGTTATTGAACACTCTACCACGTTAGAATGGAAAATACCAGACAAAAACGCACATTTTTTGCTCCAAAACCGCGTAAATTGGCAATATTGTGCTTTTGATAATTATTCCGTCGAAAATAGCCGTAAATATAGGCAAATTATCGAAATTCACACTTCTACAAAAATTTTACAAAAACTTTACAATGCTAATAATGCCACTTTACAAAGCTCTTTTATATTATGCGTAAGTTGCCCAAAACGGCGTGCGAACCATCAGGGAATGGGAGTGCGTCGGGCTGCACGAACGAGTCACAAAACGAAATGCCGTGAACCGTCCGAGCAGTCAGAGACGGCAACGAAATTGGTAAAGAAATTGGTAAAATGGAAATGGAATTAAGGAGAAGATGAATGTTAAGAAAAACTTCGAAAACACGCATTAAATCACTGCTCGTCCTCATTCTCGTCGCGGTGATGTCAATCGGTCTGCTCAGCGCTTGCGGCAAGCAGGGCACGGGCGGCTCGACCGAAGGAGCCAAGGCTACCCCGACTCCGACGAAGAAGGCGGATCCGACTCCGACAACGAAGCCTACCGAAGCTCCCAAGGTGATGGACGGCGAAATCACCGTAATCACCCGTGAAGATGGTTCCGGAACCCGCGGCGCTTTTGTCGAACTCGTCGGTCTGCAGGAAAAGACCGCTGACGGCAAGAAAATCGACCGCACCTGGGATAAAGCCGAAGTCAAGAACGGCACCAACCTCGTCATTACCGCTGTTGAGAACAACAAGCGCGCTATCGGCTACATCTCGCTCGGTTCTCTCAGCGACCGCGTCAAGGCCATCAAAGTCGATGGCATAGAGCCCACAGTCGAGAATATTCTCGCCGGCCAGTACAAGATCGCCCGTCCGTTCAATATCGCCACCAAGGGTGAACCCGATGCCGCCACTCAGGATTTCATCAACTACATCCTCAGCACCGAAGGACAGGCTGTGGTCAAAGACAACAACCTGATCCCGATTAAAGATCCGAAAGCCTTCACCAGCACCAAGCCGACCGGCACAATCAATGTCAGCGGTTCGTCTTCCGTCGGTCCCGTCATGGAGAAGCTGAAGGAAGCCTACGGCAAGATCAACGCCGGCGTGGAAATCAAGCTCAATGTCACCGACTCCAGCTCCGGAATGAAGGACGCCGCCGACGGAACCAGCCATATTGGTATGGCCTCGCGCGAACTCAAGGATAGTGAAATCGCCAACGGTCTCACCCCCACAGTCATCGCGACGGACGGAATCGTTGTCAT
>JAAZJE010000058.1 GCA_012800515.1 Clostridiaceae bacterium | reverse complement strand
CTTAACTCGGCAAAATAGCCCGGCGCCTTATTATTGGGATTCTGTGCCCCGGTCAAACTGCCGCTGATATCGATTCCGTCCGCACCCGCTTCAACCGCGAGTAGCGCCGTATCGATGCCGTCCTGCAACGTTATGCCCCGCTCGTCAAAGTCACTGGCTCCCAGCCTGACATAGAGCGGGTATTCCGCTCCGCAGGCCGCCCGCACGGCGCGGATAATCTCCAGCAGAAAGCGGCTCCGCCCGGCAATATCGCCGCCCCATTTATCCGTCCGCTTATTCAACAGCGGGCTCAAAAACTGATTCGGCAACATGCTGTGCGCGCAGTGAATCTCCACCCCGTCAAAGCCGGCGGTTCGGGCACGTACGGCAGCCGCGGCAAATTGTTCGACTATTGTCCAAATCTCCGCCTCGGAGAGTTCGCGGGCCGCGACCCCGTCGGTCTTTTGTCTAAAAGGATGGACCAGAGCCGAGGGCGCAACCGGAAGCGGATCGACTCCCGGACGGTAGCGGCTCAGCGCACCGGTGTGGGCGATCTGCAGTAGAGAAGGCGTATCCAGCTCACGCAGCAGAACGGCCAGCTTTGTCAGACCGGGCAATAATTCATCGCTGTATACACCCAACATGTGATCCCCGCGCTGACTGTGCGGAGCCACATAGCTGTATTCGACAATCGCCAGCCCCAGCGCCGCTCCGCGCACCCGCTCACGATAGAACTCGAGCGTGGCCGGGGAGACCGAGCCGTCGGGATTCGCCACACCATCCGACATCGGCGGTAAAACTAATCGATTGCGCAGGTTCAGTTGCGGTGTTTTCAACGGACTCAAAACCAGATAACTCATACCCTCTTCCTCCGTTTGATTGTGGAATCAATTATTCTTTTTACGGCAATTGTTCCCGTTCGTAATGATAAACATCAAAGCTGTGTTTATAATACTCGGTTTTCTCCCAAAGTTCCATGAGGCTGAGGGGGATTGCCTGCTCATAGCGGATCGGGAAATCATAGCACTTGGCCGTGATATCGTCCCCGCGGCAGGGATCCCAGGGCAGCGTGCCGGTATACATGAACTTGCGCAGATCCGCCTGAACCAGCGCGATCAGCTCTTTGGCGGCGGCGCGATCTTTCTTGCCGCGATATAACAGAGAGCCGAAGCCGTTTTCAATCTGCCCAAAAAAGAAATAGAGTTCCGAAGAGTGGAAGGCTCCCAGGCCAGCGATGTCCTGCAGGCGGCTCGACCAGTCGAAACGCGCGAACCAGACGGGCATACGGCTCTCAGCGGTCCTTGCCAGCCAGGCGGGGGCCAGGCGAATGAACGCATCGGAAATGTAGTGCATATCCGCCGTTTCTTCGCCGTAGTAATCAAGATAATTTGCGCGCAACTCATCGGACACTTCCGCGCCTTCACGCTCTGTTCCGACATTCATAATATCGTCGACGCCCCACTGGTAGGATAGGACGGGAACATTCAAAATCGAGAGTTCGTCGCGAGTTACGGTCAGCCAGAGCGGTAGCGGCTCGACACGGCCTTCCCGGAAAGCGGTCAAGGGGGTCTCGGTCAGGAGTTCGCCGTCGACGATCGGCTTGAAGGCCGTTACGCCGCGCTTATTCACTATGCTGAAGTCCCGTACCGTCGCCCCGATCTCCAGAGCCGGCAGGGCCAGCAGTTCCTCGGCAGTCGAAATCTCGCGGTAGTCCAGATATTCCTGGGCGATTTTTTGCCCTTCCGCAGGCGTGATAAAGGCGTTGACAACACTGCTGGCCAGAACAGCCCGACTGAAGTAGGACCGCGTCTGCGGCATGGCCAATAGTGCCGCGACCAGCGCGCCTCCGGCCGATTCGCCCATCAGGGTAATCCGCTCCGGGTCGCCGCCGAAAGCGGCAATATTTTCATAAACCCAGCGGGAGGCCAGGGCGGCATCGCGCAAGCCGCAATTGCTCTTAAATCGTTCGTCCAGGAAAGAAAAATCCAGAAAGCCGAAAACGCCTAGACGGTAATTAAAGGTCACGACAACAATATCCAGACGCCGGGCCAGGAGTTCGCCCCAAATTATCCGCCGACTCGAAGCCGAGGCCATGAAGGAGCCGCCATGGACGAAAAGAAGTACCGGTTTCGGTGCTTTGACACCTGCAGATCCTTTGCCGCCCGTGAGTCCCTTGGCACCCGCGGATTCTTTGTCGACGTTTTTTTCACCGACCGCAGATCCTTCACCGGCTGCGGCGTCTTCACCGGCTGCGGCGTCTTCACCGACTGCGTCATCTTCCCCGGCCGCAGAATCTTTGCCTCCCCGCAACACAATTTCCAGCGCATCGCCCGAGGTCAGACGGCGGCGGATATGCGGCTCAACCGGCCTAAAAGTAGCGGACGGTGTCCAAATATTCAAAGTCAGCGCGTCTTCGCTCTGCAAAGCGCCGGGATTCGCCTGCGGACAGACCGGGCCGAAATTCAGCGCCGGGAAATTGACTAAAGGCTCGGCGGGCTCCGGTACGGCAAAACGTCTGTCTTCAATCGGCGGCAGCGCATAGGGAATGCCCTTAAAACTGCAGATGTCTTTTTCAACTCGCCCGATAATCGTCCCGGCCGGCGCATTGACCGTAACCGCCCGTATTGTCTTCTCCTTGGAATAGGTCTCACGGACATTCCGCCAGGTTATCTGTAGCTTTTGTCCGCTACGTTTCAGAAATTCAAGTACGGCACGGCGTTTGCTGCCGGAACGGCGTTGTCCTTCGCCGTTCTTTTTTTCACTAAAATCGCCGTTCTTTTTATCACTTAAATCATTATTGCCGCTTTCCATCATAGTTGTGTCCGTCCCCTAAGCGGATGCCCGGGGTCTCCTATTCGTCCTGCGCATCATCGTCCGGATAATAATCGAAGAGCAGATCGCCGGCCGATACGGTATTGCCTGGCTTAATTCCGGCCGCCTCAAGCGCGGCCACCACTCCGTGCTGCTTGATCTGACGCTGGAAAAAGCGGAAGGAGTCGGTGTCGCGGAAATTGATCCGTGCCAGAAGCTCCTCAATCCAACTACCGGTAATTTCATATTCGTCGCCGTTGACTTCGATCTCAAAGTCGGCCGCCACGTAACTTCCCGGCAAAGTCGTCAGTCGGTGTATCTGTCCCGGACACCCCTGACCAACAGTCGAACGTCCGATCGTCACTCCGGAACTATCTATCACAACCCGATCCCGCGCCGCGGCGGTAGCGAGATCGGCCTCAATCTCCGCCAAGAGTCCGGCCATGCGCTCCACCAGAGCCGCGACACCGGTAAGGGTCGGCGCGCAAATCGGGAAGACTTCGTAGCCCCGCTCGGTCAGGCGCAGAATAGTCTCCGCCACCGCCGTCGGTTCGGCCAGGTCGATCTTCGTCAAAGCGACCAACTGCGGGCGCGTGCTCAAATTCACGTCATAGCGTTCCAGCTCCCGATTGATCAGGTCGAAGTTATCCTCGGGGCTCCCGTCGGTCATGTCCGAAACGTCCAGCAGATGCACCAGTAGCCGGGTGCGCTCGATATGGCGCAGAAAATCGTGCCCCAGCCCCGCTCCTTCGCTGGCGTTTTCGATCAGGCCGGGAATATCGGCGACGACAAAGGCCGTCTGCCCCACATTCACGATACCGAGTTGCGGCGTGAGCGTGGTAAAGGGATAGTCGGCGATTTTCGGTCGCGCCGCGCTGATCACGGACAGGAGTGTCGATTTGCCGGCATTGGGCAGACCCACCAGCCCGACATCCGCCAATAGTTTCAATTCCAATTTCAGGGTCAGGCGGGTGCCTTTTTCGCCCGGCTGGGCAAAGCCCGGCGCCTGCCGCGTCGCCGTCGCATAAGTGCGGTTCCCGCGTCCGCCGCGTCCGCCCCGAGCCGCCAGAAAACGCTGGCCGACCCGGCTCAAATCCGCCAGCAGAATGCCGTCCTCGCCGCGTATCATTGTTCCGGGCGGTACACGAATCTCCAGAGATTGCCCGGAAGCCCCGGTCTGGTTCGATTTGGCGCCGTCACTGCCGTTCTCGGCTGAATACTTGCGCTTATAGCGAAAGTCGCTTAGCGTGCGCAGATTGTTATCGACGACGAACCAGACATCGCCGCCCGCCCCGCCGTTCCCACCGTCAGGACCGCCGTTAGGCAGATACTTGGCACGGTAGAACGAAACGCAGCCGTTCCCGCCGTCGCCAGCTTTGACAGAAATTGTCGCCCGATCAACAAACATAAGCATCCCTCCGTTCCGTTTAGATAAGCATAAGCGCTCATCTGCCCCGTTTATCCGTCCGGCATAAGCGCTCCTCCGCCCCGTTTAGAGCAAACACAAGTGTTTCTCTGCTCCGTTCAGAACAAAAATGCCCGGTCACTCCGCGTAGCCGGACATTCGTATCATTGGTATTCAGCGCTGTTAATTATCGTCGCGTCCTGGCTCAGACCGCCGCCTCGGCGGGCGCGTAAACACTGACCTGGGTGCGGTTTTTGCCCTTGCGCTCAAACGTCACACGTCCGTCGATCAGGGCGTACAGCGTATGGTCCTTGCCGCAACCGACATTCGTGCCGGCGTGGATCTTGGTTCCGCGCTGGCGAACGATAATTGTACCGGCGTTAATCAGCTGTCCGTCGGTGCGCTTGGTGCCCAGACGTTTGGCCTGCGAATCGCGTCCGTTCTTCGTGCTTCCGCCGCCCTTCTTACTCGCCAACAACTGTAAATCTATATAAATCATTTTCTGCCTCCCAACGGCGGATTTCCCGCCTGCTTAAGTTGCGCTCTCTTCCACTCTGACTTCAACATACTTCGCCGCGTCGGTATTATATGAGAGCTCGATCTGGCGACAACCGATCTCCAGCGCCGCCAGTAATAAATCCACTTTTTCCAGTTCGGCCGCCGACTCGGTTTTCCGCTCCGTCAGCCGCAACCCTATATCTCCCGGTTCGGTCCAGTAGGTCATCGCCACATCGGTCAGATCCTGAACCGCTCCTATTGCCTGCGCGGCCAGGGCCGTCACGGCAGCGCATATTATATCATCTTCCTCGCGACATGCATAATTGGCGTGTCCCTTAGCGACAAAGCCGTGTCTGCCGCCTTCCCGATCCTGCGCGATGATCAGTTCTATCATGCCGCGACTCCTCTGCCGAGCCGATCAGGCAACTACTCTTCGTCGCCGTCCAGACCGGTAATGCCGGTAATCCTCACCCGCGTATAGGGCTGACGATGCCCCTGCTTACGCCGATAATTCTTCTTCGCCTTGAACTTAAATACGATGATTTTCTTCCCGCGTCCCTGACGGACAATCTCCGCCCGAACCGCTACATTGGCCAACTCATCACCGAGCAGAACCTCGCCGTCGCTGTTAACCGCCATGAGAACCTCATCGAACTCTACCGTCTGACCGGCACCGCCCTCGAGCTTCTCCACAAAAATCTCGTCTCCGACCGCGACCTTATACTGCTTGCCGCCGGTCTTCACCACTGCATACATTCCGTGTACCTCCGTTTTACGGTCTCGCTCGGTCAGGTTGCCTTCGTCCTCGCGCCGACGTCATTCCGACGTATCCAGCACTGTCCACAAGACATTAAAAGACCCGCCCGAAGCGGTCACCGAGCAAATATAACACAAATCAAAAGACTGCGTCAAATACGATATGATACTGGACGACGTTCCCCATCTGCAGCTTGGGATGCCGGCTTCCCATCAGTGTCCCCGACCACATCCCGGTAGCAAACCAACCCCGTCGTTCCCGCTATTTCAACTTTTACAGCCCACTCAGCCCGCAACTCTCGTATATCGGTTAAAAAGTGCTCGCAAAGCCGGATGTTCTCCGTCTCGTACTAGCAGTCGACCGTGATTTCAACCTTTACAGCCTGAATACGGTCCGAGGATCGTAACCCGCTGTGTAAAAGTTGAAATCGGGGTCGGAGGCGGCGATGCCAGGGAGCCCGACTGTCTTCCGAGAGCGAACCGGCCCGCCCGTTCCCGCTATTTCAGCTTTTACAGCCTGAATACAGTCCGAGAACCGGAACCCGTTGTGTAAAAACTGAAATCCGGGTCGGAGACGGCGGCTCCAAGGAGCCCGACTGCCTCTCATTAGCAAACCAGCCCGCCCGTTCCCGCTATTTCAGCTTTTACAGCCTGAATACGGCCCGAGGATCGGAACCGACTGTGTAAAAACTGAAATCGGGGGCGAAGGCGGCGACGCCAGGGAGCCCGACTGCCTCTCATCAGCGAGCCGGCCCGCCCGTTCCCGCTATTTCAGCTTTTACAGCCTGAATACGGTCCGAGGATCGGAACCCGCTGTGTAAAAGTTGAAATCGGGGTCGGAGGCGGCGGCTCCAAGGAGCCCGACTGCTTTCCGAGAGCGAACCGGCCCGCCCGTTCCCGCTATTTCAGCTTTTACAGCCCGAATACGGCCCGAGAACCGGAACCCGCTGTGTAAAAGTTGAAATCGGGGTCGGAGGCGGCGACGCCTAAGGGCCGCCCACGTCGGTGGCGGCACCAATGCCCCTTCCCGCCGATGCGGTTACGGCGAATTTTGGCAACTGAGGCAACCGAAGCGGCAACTCGCGTTTCGAGGCATTGAATTCAGATGGACCGTCTTTTAGCATAAAGATAGCAAACGGCTGAAAAGGAGACCGTCCATGATTCAATGCGTGAATGTCGGCAAGAGATTTGCCGAGAAGCAGGTTTTGTCGGGGGTAAGTTTTGAGATCCCGGCCGGGGAAATATTCGGCTTGCTCGGCCCGTCCGGCGCCGGAAAAACCACTCTGATCCGGATACTGACCGGGCAGCTTCCCTATGAAGCCGGCTCAGCTTCAATCCTGGGCAAAAATGTCGGGAATCTTACAGGCGAAGACAAAAAGAGGATCGGCGTGATGATGGACGAGTTCGGTGTATACGACAGATTTTCCTGCGTGGAAAATCTAACGATATTCGCGGATATTTACGGAGTTCCTCATAGTAGCATTGAACACACCCTGGAGATTGTCGGATTGCGGGATGCGATGAAGAAAAAGGCCATGCATTTGTCCAAAGGCATGCGGACAAAGCTTCGCCTGGCCAGAGTTTTTCTGCATTCACCGGAAATCATTTTTTTGGATGAGCCGACGAGCGGCCTGGACCCGCAGACCATGAAGTCGATACACAGGATTATTTTGGACAAGAAAAAGAGCGGGTGTACCATATTTCTCACAACTCACAATATGGAAGAGGCGGCGGCATTATGCGATACGGTAGCGCTTTTGAACGAGGGTGTTATTGTCGAGCAGGGAGCGCCGAGGGAAATGTGCCGGAAATATAATCATCAGAAAACAATCCGGTTGCACTTGTCGTCAGGCGAAGATGTGCAGCTGCCGCACGGGAAAGAATCCGCGGGTGAGATCTTTAAATTGCTCGAAGCAGGCAAAATCGAAACCATACATTCATCGGAACCTACCTTGGAGACTGTGTTTTTGGAGCTGACGGGAAGAAAACTGCAGGAGGACGCGTAAATGCGCAATACTATTGTTGTTATTAAAAAACAATTTAGAGATACGCTGAAAAATAAGACCGTACTGATTCAATTCATTCTTTTTCCTATAATGACCTTGATTATGGAAAACGCTGTCAAGGTAGCGGATATGCCGGAACTGTTTTTTACTAAAATATTTTCCATGATGTATATCGGTATGGCTCCTTTAACCGCCGTGGCGGCAATAATTTCGGAAGAAAAAGAAAAAAACACCTTAAGGGTACTAATGATGGCTAATGTCACGCCGTGGCAGTATTTGCTGGGGGTCGGAGTATACGTTTGGACCATTTGCATGGGCGGCGCGGCAGTAATGGCCACGGGCTTTGCGGCGCGGAATATATTGTTCTATTTGGCTGTCATGGGAATCGGCTTTGCGATATCCATAGTGTTGGGAGGATGCATAGGGATATTGGCCGATAACCAGATAGCGGCGACATCTCTTGTCATGCCGGCGATGGCGATTTTAAGCTTCGGACCGATGCTGGCTATGTTTAACAGTACAATAGAAAAGGTGGCCAGATTCTTATATACTCAACAGTTAAGATTATTACTGGATAACATGTCTTTTGAGTGGGGTCGAGTCGAAAGTTTTGGTATTATTGTGACGAATGCGGCGGTTCTTGTCGTGCTGTTTTTTATAGCATTCAGAAGAAAAGGGCTGGAGTAAATGAAGATAGAAATAGATATTGACGCTAAATATCAGGACACGGAAGTGGTAATCCGCGCGCCGAAACTCACGCGGGATATCGAGAAAATAGTTGCGCTGATGCGAATGATCAATATGCAGATTCCCGTGAAATATAGGGACGAGATATATCTGTTGGATATAGAAGACATTCTGTACATCGAAACGGTCGATCGCAAAACCTTCGTCTATACGGCGGACAAAATCTACGAATCGGATTTGAAGTTATACGAAATAGAGCTGGAGCTTAGCGAAAGAGACTTTCTACGTATCAGCAAACACGGCATAGTAAATTTGAGAAAGGTTAAAAGCCTGAGAGCGGAAATCAACAGGAAGATCAGAGTGACTTTGCAAAACGGCGAACAGATTGTTGTCTCGCGCATGTACTCGGATGAATTAAGAAGAAAGCTGGGGTTGAAATAGCCATGGAAAAGCAAAAAACGTTTTTTAATTATATCGCCGATGTTTTTGTCATATATGGAGTTATTGTGTTTGTTTATGCTCTGCTTAGTTTAATTATCGGAGATTATATAAGCGATTATTCATCGCTGTTTAGATTGGGTAGCGGGGGACTGTCTATCGCGACCTTGCTGCAATTACTGCTACTTGCAATCATAATAAACATAGTTAAAATCACTTTTCTCACGGACAGATGGATAAAAAATGCGCCCATTTTCTTAAGAAACCTGCTGTTCTTCTTGACTATTTTCGGCGCAACTGCTGTTCTGATTGTTTTGTTCGACTGGTTTCCTATACACAACTGGAAGGCCTGGGTCGGTTTCTTTTTGTCATACACAATAAGCACGATTGTCAGCACACTAATAACCAGGCTGAAAGAACGTGCCGAAAACAACAAGATGCAGGCAGCGCTGGATAAGTATACTAAGCATTAATCGCTGAATCAGTTCACCAATCCAGGGCGGCGATAATCTGTTCGACCAGGCGTTCGGCGGCCTCCGGCGCGAAGGGGATATGGCGGTAGAGGAAGCTGCTCCCGAAGGCTTCATAACCGTAGCCGTCATGTCGTCCCAGGGCCGCCCGCGTCGGCAGATATCCGTATGTGTTCGGCGCGTTTCCGGCCACGATCCAGTATAAGTCGGGTCGCCGACGGCGCAATTCGCGGGCGATTTCCGCGAAGGTTTCGTAGGGAATCGTAACCAGAATGAGCGAGCCCAGGCGCAGGATATAAATTCCGACGTTCTCGATAAAGATCGGCTCGCCCGCACGACGCTTGGCTACGATCTGCTCCGACTGGTAATCGCGCCAGGCGCGGGCAACCGTCAGATAATGCGAGTCGGCTCCGTACCTCTCACCCTCTTTTGCAACGATTGCGTCCATATCGGCGGGTCTCAGCAGGCGGAGCGGCAGAGCGGCGCGAATAAACTCGACACTGAAAGTGCCTGCGGTATCGGTAGCGCCCGCGCCTTTGTCGGAACCCGCGGCTTTGCCGGAACCAACAATCTCGTTCAAGGGCAGACTTTTAAATTCCGAGCCGACATAAGCCTCGCAAACGGTCGCGGCGAAATTCCCGAGCATTCGGTCAAGTGCTCTGTCTTCGTAGAGTTTTTCCGGAGTTCCCATCGTGTCCGGCATGCGTACCTGGGGATTGATATCGCCGCAGGGAACGTTGATATAGCAACCCAGTTCGCCTCGTTCAGCCAGCGCACTGACGATGTAGCCGGGATAGTCGGCCGAGACATGCTTCGAGCGTGAATTTTTGACTGGATAGCAGGCGTAATGGAGGAGTGTGACCGGCTGAGCGTCGGCCCGCTCGAATCTAACGCTGTAGACCTGACTGTCGATAAAATCGCCACCTTCACGGTTCCGGGTCAGCCCGGCAGCCTCACCCAGGCCGAGACGGATCCGCTTCACCTCGCGTCGATCCTCTCGGGCGGCGACGGCCGCCTCGGCGATGAGTTCGGGCAGACGAGCCAAATATTCGTCGTCCTGCTCGCCGCAACCCTATCTATTATCTCCGGCGGGGAAAGCAGTACGGCATGGCGGAACCAAACTCCTGTTTCAACCAATAGATCACAGCCCGGGAGCGGCAATTCACGATAATCGCAGGTACTTCCCGTCTGGCGGGCGATATATTCGCTCGTTCCCGAGATATACCCATATCCTGCATGCGGATACAGCTTTACGAAGCTTTACAATCAAATCCATTAAAAGATAAAATTAAGGAACACCTTAAGAGTAAAAGAGGTAATACGTATGAGTGATTCCACAAAGCTTGAACAAATCCGGCTTCTGGTAGTTGTTGCTCATCCGCACGACTTTACCCATTGCGCGGGAACCTGCGGGATCCACGTAAAGCGCGGCGACCACATATGAAGATGAAGGATAAACAGAATGCTGGCACTGGAACAGAGACTTAAGATGCTAACCTGTCCCGAAGGCCGGGTAGACATGGTGCTGGATACTGACGCCTACAATGAAATCGACGACCAGTTTGCCATATCTTACGCTCTGAGAATCAAGGAAAAACTCGACCTGAAAGCACTGTATGCGGCACCTTTCCATAACAGTCGCTCAACAGGGCCACGGGACGGAATGTTGAAAAGCTATGATGAAATACTGAAACTACTGGATCTGGCAGGGGAAGCGTGCGACGTGTTCAAAGGCTCCGAGACTTATCTACCGGATGAAAATACCCCGACGGACTCTCCTGCCGCACGCGACTTAGCGGCGCGCGCCATGGCCTATACGGCAGATCGGCCGCTGTATGTGGTCGCTATCGGTGCCATCACTAACATTGCTTCGGCACTTCTTATGGCTCCCGACATCGCCGACCGAATAGTATTGGTATGGCTGGGCGGACACAGTATCGAATGGCCCGACACCAACGAGTTCAACATGATGCAGGATGTCGCCGCTGCGCGCGTTGTGTATGGATCGGGCGCACCGCTGGTTATGCTACCCTGCATGGGCGTCGTCAGCGCGTTGACCACAACCGGGCCCGAACTGAACCACTGGCTGTCCGGTAAAAATCCGCTGGCTGACTATCTGGCACAGCAGACTATCGACGAGGCCAATACCTATGCAAAAGGTCGAGTATGGAGTCGAGTGATATGGGATGTCGCTGCGGTGGCTTGGCTATTAAATGATCAGGGGCAATTTCTCAGTGAGAAGTTAATCTCCACACCGATACCGCAGTATGATCATCATTACGGCTTCGATCACCGACGTCCGCCATGCAAATATGTGTACCATGTAAATCGGGACGCCATAATAGGCGACCTATTTAAACGAGTCAGCTCATAGCGATACCTATTCCGATTCACCCGGACACTCCGTCATGATTTATCGAGAGCTCATTTAACCGCACACTCCTTGTGAATTCGGCAAGCCCAAATACCATTGAGCAGTCGTATTGTAAAAGACATATACGCCCTGTCAAAGTAGCCGGATGATTTGACAGGCAGTTAACTTATGATAGAATATATTGCGTCCGGGGTGTAGCTCAGGTGGCTAGAGTGCGTGCTTGGGGTGCACGAGGTCGCAAGTTCAAGTCTTGTCACTCCGACCAGTATGAGTGTCCTTATGGGGTTTTGAAATCCCGTAAGGACGCTTTGTATTTTTGCCGCCGGCATGGCTCTTACAGACCATTTTTTCCGGTTAGGATTCTTTATATCGAAAAACCTTCCCCGGATTCAAAATTCCCTTAGGGTCGAAGGTTCGCTTGATACCTCGCATCAGGGCAATTTGCACATCGCCCACGCTTTCCTCCAGATACTTCACCTTGGCGTGGCCGATACCGTGCTCGCCCGACACATCGCCGCCCATCTCCCTTGCCGCATCATACAGCT
>JAAZJE010000057.1 GCA_012800515.1 Clostridiaceae bacterium | reverse complement strand
GCGGTGCGGAAACGACGGAATACGGTATCAATTACTTGGCGCTGGCGACGCATGCGATTATAGTCACTGTCGGCCTTGCGCGAACGGGCAAAGGAAATCGCTTGACGTCCATTTAGAAGTTGCAGACCGGGCTTTTCTATGTAGGGAGACCAACTGTCCGCATCATGCTTGAAAGCCGGGTCGGAGTAGTTGGCCTCATCGATAATCCTGTTGATATCCGCCAGTAGTCGCGGATTGTTCGGAACATCTATTTCCACTCCGCCCAGTTTGTTAACCATTTCCTCGGCGCCGTTGAAATTAATCACGACATAATCCTTTATATCCAGAAGGAAGTTTTCCTTCAAAGTATCCAGAAGATAGCGCGCACCGCGGTACATGGCCGAATTCATCTTGCGTAAATTGTTAGTGCCCGGCATATAGACCAGCATGTCGCGCTGAAACGAAGTCATGCGCATCGTGCCGCTGTTGCGATCCAGTGTAATCAGCATCATCGTGTCGGAATTGGTATTTATTCTGTTCATATCGCGTGAATCCACGCCGATGACCATAATGTGGGCGTAATTGCCCTCATACTGTGGAATAACGATTTCCTCGCCCCGGGTCTCACCGGTTTCGACAGCCACATCCAAATGTGTCGTCTCTCCGCGATAATCGGTAAGCACCACCGTTTCTTTCGGGATCGTGACATCCGAGATATCCAGATCGGTCAGGCCGACGTGGGCTCCGGAGAAAATATAGCGCCAGAGCGCCCAGACACCGATAAGTAAAACCAGTAAGAAACCGAACATGGATATCGCTACGCGCCGGGCAATCACTCTACCGCGCGAACGTTTCTTCCGACGGGTAGCCTGTGCCGCCGCTTTCTTCGGCGGAGGAACCGTGGCTCGAGGCGAAACGGCATCCGTACCGGGAGCGGGACGCCCCTGCACCGGCATTGCGCCGTAGCGGGGATCACGTCGCATACCGTCACTTAACGGTGGCGGTATCGGTCTTGTCCACTGTTCCGGGATATACTGACGCGGCGGCATTTGCGGAGCGCGAGGGGACTGAGTGCCGAAATCACGCCCGGCGGGCGGAGACTGAGCGGGACGACCCCGCTCATGCCAGGAAAACATGTCGCTGGTTGGGCGGCTCAATTCGGTATAACTGCTACGACGGGCGGAGCGGCGTCCGCTACGATCACGACGCAACCGTTCGTTATCGGAGCCGGTCAGAGGCTTTCGGTCATTGTCACTCATCTTCAGGTGCGGTATCCCCTTTAAGTACGATATCCTTGCGGATTTTTACTTTGCCAATTCCAGGCGTCGCGGCACATATCCGCCAAATCCAATTCCGCCTCCCAGCCGAGCACCTTCTTCGCCTTGTCGGGATCGGCATAGCAGGTGGCGATGTCGCCGGGGCGACGCGGATCGATAACGTAAGGAATGCGACGGTCATTAACGCGTTCAAAAGTGCGAACCAGTTCCAATACACTGGTGCCGCGTCCGGTACCCAAGTTAAAAACGTCAATGCCCGTACGTTTGAAGCTGTACTCAATCGCCGCCACGTGTCCTTTGGCTAAATCGGTGATATGAATATAATCGCGCACGCCGGTCCCGTCCGGGGTCGGATAGTCATTGCCGAATACATGCAACTTTTCCCGACGACCGGTGGCAACTTGCGTTATATAGGGCATTAGGTTGTTGGGAATTCCGACCGGGTCCTCCCCGATCAGACCGGAAGAGTGCGCCCCGACCGGATTAAAATAACGCAGCAGAACCACC
Source organism: Clostridiaceae bacterium (assembly GCA_012800515.1). Taxonomy (GTDB): domain Bacteria; phylum Bacillota; class Clostridia; order Saccharofermentanales; family Fastidiosipilaceae; genus JAAZIX01. The sequence continues at coordinate 7,273 of JAAZJE010000057.1, read as the reverse complement.
GACAAATGCGGATTGGCGATCTGCGTGTCGGTCAGAATCCGCTCGTTCATATATTTCGTCCAGCCGTAGGGATTTGTACAGCTGAGCGGCGCGTCCTCGCGGATCGGAACTTCTTTCGGAGTCCCATAGACAGTCGCGGACGAGCTGAAGACTATTCGCGTCACGTTGAACTTCAGCATCAGGCGCAACAGATTGAATGTGGATTCCAGATTGTTCCGGTAGTAGTCAAGAGGCTTGGCGACCGATTCACCCACGGCCTTGTAGCCGGCGAAATGAATTACTGCGTCGAAGGAGGTTTTGACGAAGACATCCTCCAAGCTCTGATAGTCACAGAGATTCACGCAGACAAAGTCCGCGTCTTTCCCGGTGATGCGCTTGACTCTGTTCAGCACCTCCTGGTTACTGTTAGAGAGATTGTCTATCACGGTAACCTTATGCCCGACATCGAGCAATTCAACCACTGTATGAGAGCCGATATAGCCCGCTCCGCCCGTTACCAAAATGTTAGCCATTTCCGCCTCCCCCGGTTTTCCACCGTTCTATCGGCCAAGTTTACACTAAAATGACACAAATCACCACCACACACAGCCCCCGTTCGCGACGAGAATCGCGCGTCGGCATTTACTGGTCGCGGCGGCGGGCCATCTCGCGCTCGGCGGCGCGCTTGGCCTCGTCTTCGCGATGGTCGTACAGCTTCTTCCCCCGCGCCAGGGCGATCTCCAGCTTCGCCAATCCATCCCGGAAATAAATACTCAAAGGGATAATAGTCAGACCCTCCTGCGTCACCTGCTGATAAAGCCGGCTGATTTCCCGTTTATGCAAAAGAAGTTTCCGGTCGCGCAACGGATCGAGGTTATAGCGGTTGCCGTGCTCATACGGACTGATATGAAAGCCCACAATATAAGCTTCGCCGTCAACGACGCGCACATAGCTCTGGGCCAGATTCGCTCTTCCGGTACGCAGCGACTTGACTTCCGTTCCCGCCAACACCAGACCGGCCTCGAGCTTTTCCAATATATTATATTCGCGTCGCGCGCGACGATTTTCCGCGATTATTTTGATTCCTTTTTTCTTCGCCATGCAACTTCCTTCGCATTAGTTATGCACATTTTTGTTAATTACATCTGCTCATAACGCCTAGGATCTCCGCCATTCTTGAGCTTTCAAAAAGTTATCCACAAAGTTATCCACATTAAAGTTGTCATGACATCTATCCTTTATCCGTTCGCTTGTTAATTGCCAACACTTAGCGCAAAATCTGCCCCTTTCAGAGGTCAATTATAAGGTCAAATTAGCTACGGCATCCAGATCGCCGGGATATACCCCCGATCCGAGCTTGAGCTGAAAATATCCCTGGGCGGCGATCATCGCCGCATTGTCGGTGCAATAGCGCATCGCCGGAATATGGAGCTCAATTTCCGTCGTTTCCGCCAGGATTTGCAGCTCGCGCCGCAAAAAGCGCGAGGCACTGACCCCGCCGCTGACTCCGAGCGTTCCGTATCCCGAGGCACCCAGTTCGGCGCGTAAGTTATCGATCAGGGGGTCGACCACCGCCTGCATGTATGAGGCGCAAAAGTCGGCCAAACGGCGCTCACGAAGCTCGCCCGTCCCCAAATCATTCCGACGCAGCCACTGCAGAGCCGCGGTCTTCAGTCCGCTGAAAGAGAACTCGCCGGTATCCAGGCGGGCGCGGGGAAAGTCAAGAGCCGTGGGATCACCCTTTAAGGCATAAGCGTCTATCGCCGCTCCGCCGGGAAAGCCCAGGCCGAGCTCGCGCGCGATTTTATCCAGCACTTCACCGGCGGCGTCATCACGAGTGTCGGCGCGAATATCAAAATCCAGATAATCCTTCACCCGGACGATCTGACTGTTGCCACCCGAAACAACCAGCGCCAGGAACGGCGGTTCCAGATCCGTATCAATATAATTGGCGGCGATGTGACCGGCCAAATGGTTGACCCCGATCAGCGGCAGTCCGGTAGCCAATGTGAGAGACTTGGCAAACGAAAGCCCTGTCAGCAGAGCCCCCGCCAGTCCGGGACTGTAGGTCACCGCCACGCCGGATAGATCCGACCAGCTAAGGTCTGTCTCGCGCAGAACCTTCTCTGTAACCGGCACCAGCATTTCCAGATGACGTCGCGAGGCAAGCTCAGGCACAACTCCGCCGTAGAGCCGGTTCAACTCATCCTGTGAAGCAATATGCTCCGCCAATACCCGGCGTCCGTCCGCGACGATTGCCACCGCGGTATCGTCACACGAAGTCTCGATGCCGAGAATCATCGTCGGTTGTTTGTTATTCGTCAACGCTTTCGTCGCCATTTACCTCGGCCTCCTTCCTTCACGTCTTAGCCGTATGTACAGACGGATATTTTAGCCCGATTTGCCGCTCCGTGGCAAAGCAGATATACTCAGACCACACTAATAGCAAAGGATCTGAATCGCCGGATGCGGGTAAGCACTCGATCAATTATCTCCACAGCCGAACCGAAACGTAAATCCAAGTTCGTTCGGTACCTGTCTATATTTCTGTCCGTCATTGCCATTATACAGATTATTCTCCTGGCGGTAACTTTTATCCTCGCCCGCGGCCTGATTCTACGACAGGGACCGGAACTCGATGCCGACGCCGTCAACTATATCCCCTGGTATCGCTCGTGGAGCATCCGCTCTGCCGACGAAACCTATCGTCTGCAGGGCTGGTACTGCGAGAGCGGTCAGAGCAACAGCCCGACCGTCGTTATCGTGCCCGGCTACAATAATAATCGTCTCCCGGCCGGCAACTCAACCGGAGAGATGATGCAGCAACTGGTCGCCCGCAATTACAACGTTTTGACCGTCGACCCGCGCTATACCGGCAGTTCGGGAGGCAACAGCCAGTCTTTCGGCTATCTCGAGAGTCTGGATCTACTCATGGTGCTGGATCGACTCAAAGGGCGCCGTGAAGAGGTCGATATCATCATCTATGCTATCGGCGCGGGAAGCAACACCGCCATTCGCGCCTATACGCAACTGGAGGCGATGGAGCGGCGAACCTTCAGCTATCCGCGCAACAATACGGTCAGAACCAATCTGGTGAACTTAACGCTTCACACTAAAGATATAAAGGCCTGGATCCTCGACGCGCCACAGCCTTTCGGCGATGACTACATAAGCTATGAAATTCGCCGCAACGCCCCGTTCGGTCATCAGCTGTGGGCTTTTACCGTACCCTGGGCGGTGCGCATTTCCGCCGGTATGGCCGGGAATACGCCGATCCTTGAGACGATCAGCACCGTCAGCGAGCCGATCCTGATTCTGGCTCCGACCGCCGGCAGTTCCGCCTACAGCGAAGGAACCAACCTAATCGTCGAGCGCCGACAACGCCTCTTCCCCGACGCCACCGCTGTCACCGTCATCGATATGGCGGAGAAAGAAAATCTCCTCAGCGCCGCACCGGCAGAGGTGACCGACACAATACTCGATTTTTTGGGTCGTTTTCTGAAATAAATTTAATTAACGCCGCTGTGGCCGAAGCCGCCGCCACGGTTCCGCTCGTCCCCGAGTTCCATCCTCTCGCGCCAGACCGCCGCCACAACCGGGCAAAGTACCATCTGAGCAAAGCGGTCGCCGACTTTTATCACATACGTGCCCTGCCGATTTCCCCGCTCTTCGCAGGTCAAAAGTTCCGCACTCAACGCCTCGGAACCGGGAATACTTGAATTGTGGACAATCACTGCCAATTCGTCGCGATAGCCGCTATCGATCGTCGCGGGGCTGTTCGGAATACGCAGCCTGGTGCGCAGACTCAGGCCGCTCCGGGGACGAATTTGCAATTCATACCCGGCGGGAATAGCGACTTTAATGCCCAGAGGAACCAGCTTGGTCTCCCCCGGCGCCAGAACTACCTCAACGGCGGCGGTCACGTCCATGCCGGAATCTCCGCTGCGCGCATAGGTCGGCAGCTGCGCCTCATCACGGCATTTGACAATATCCACCTGAACTTCCCGCATCATTCTTCCTCCTCGTCCAAGGTGAACTCATCGAACGGCTCCCCGTCCGCAACCAGTTCTTCAATCGACATCTGGTGCCACTGATACGGCAAAGCAGTCTCCAGATTCTCCTCGGCGCGGCGCAGGACCGTCGTCCGGTCGGGTTGTTCCGGCGAAGTCGGCTGTACCGAGTTAGGGTTAGACTCTTCCGGCGAAGCCGGTTGTGCCGGGTTCGATCGTTTCTCCGGTGCCGGCTTTTCCGACGGGTTCGGCTGAAGCGGCGGTAGCGGTGCCGACACCCTTAGCGTCACGGCCAAATTCTCCAGCTTTTCGACCTCATTTCGCAAACGACTGATCTCCTCATGCAGTTCATCGTGCTCGGCCAATAAATCCATTAGAGCGAGCCCGGCCGCTGCCTGCGTGCTAACCAGAGGACTACGACGCGCCTCGATTCGGTTGTTGGCATCCTGGGCCAATTTTTCCAGATATTCCTCATCCTGCGCACTGACGACGGTCAGATTTTGCCCGGCAATTCGCAACCGCATTCGTCCGTCGGGTAGCAGTTCCACGGCATCCATATCCGGACCTTCAAAATCCTTACGCACTGTTCTCCCTCGCAATCTTTTATCTTCGGCGTCGCAATCTTTATCCTTGATAGATTGTTATGACTGGAATTTTAACACACATGTGCTAAAATCCGAACTGACTGTTAGGAGGTACGATAATGAAACAGCAAATCCCCGGCGGCATCACGGCCCCGAAAGGCTATTCGGCAAATGGCGTCTATGCCGGAATCAGTAAGACACCGGAACTCGTCGCGGCACGCAAACCCGACCTCGCCCTGCTGGTCAGCGAGCCCCCCGCCCAGGCCGCGGGTGTTTTTACCACCAATCTGGTCAAAGGACACAGCCTGCAACGCACTGCCCGGATTCTACAGGCCGGCGCTCCCGTCAATGCCATCGTCATCAACAGCGGCAATGCCAACGCCTGTGTCGGCGCGAGCGGCGATCAGGCCGCCGATGCCTTGGCCGCGACAGTCGCAGGCGAACTGGGCTGCGATCCCGACAGCGTTCTGACCGGCTCGACCGGCATCATCGGCCACGCTCTCCCGATCGACAGAATCGCCACCGCCGTGCCCGCTCTCTGTCAGGACTTAGAATCCGATGTCGCCGGCGCTTCCCGGGCCGCCGAGGCCATCCTCACCACCGACACAACCAAAAAGGAAGCCGCCCTAACCCTGAAAATCGACGGACATAAAGTCACCGTCGGCGGCATGGCCAAAGGCTCCGGCATGATCCATCCCAATATGGCCACCATGATCGGCGTCGTCACCACCGACTGCGCCCTCGCACCCGGCCTGCTCCGCGACATGCTGACCGCCGCAGTGCAAAAAAGCTTTAATCGCATTTCCGTCGACGGCGACACCAGCGTCTGCGATATGGTCATTCTCCTCGCCAACGGCGCGGCCGGCAATCCGACCATCACCGACCCCGCGAGCGAATCCGCCATCCTCTTCCAAGCTGCCCTCAACGAAGTCTGCCTCTCCCTGGCGAAGCTCTGCGTCATCGACGGCGAAGGCGCGACGAAGCTGGTTAATATCATCGTCGAGCAAGCCGCCGACGACCACGACGCTTATCTCGCCGCTCTGGCCGTGGCCCGCTCCCCTCTGGTCAAGACCGCTCTGTTCGGCCAAGACCCCAACTGGGGGCGCATCCTCACCGCCGTCGGCTATTCCGGCGCCAAATTCGACCCGGAACAGGTCGACATTCACCTTGGTTCGATTTTGGTTTGCGATCACGGACAGGCCACCGGCTTCGACCGCCAGGCGGCGCGCGAAGTTTTGCGCGAGAAAGACGTCACGCTACGAATCGACCTCCGTGCCGGCGCAGGCCGCGATGAGTACTGGACCTGCGACTTTTCCTTCGACTACGTCCGCATCAACGCCGAATATCCGACTTAATATCGGACAGGCGGTCCCTGTTCCCTTTACAGTCCGTGGGGAAATGGGCAATAATGACTGACACCGGCGGTCGGATCCCCGGGGAGGAGGAATACCATGGAAAAACTTAAGATCGGTATATTCGGTGCGGGGCGCGGGAGCAGCATCGGCCGCAACTTCACGTTGCTGAACTGTAAGATCGTAGCACTCTGCGATTTCAATTCCGAGCGACTCGAAGAAGGGGTCAAAGCACTTGGCGGAAACATTGCCGTTTACAATGATTTTGATGCCTTTATTGAACACGGCATGGATGCGGTTATATTGGCCAACTTCTTCCATGAGCACGCCGAATATGCGATTTGTTGCCTGGAGCGCGGCATTCACGTCTTCTCCGAATGTATCAGTAACGGAACTATGGCCGAGGGCGTTGCGCTGATCCGCGCTGCCGAAAAGAGCAACTCGATCTACATGCTGGCGGAAAACTACCCGCAAATGATTTTTAATCGCGAGATAAAGCGAATCTGTGACGGCGGTACATTGGGAAAGCTACTCTATGCCGAAGGCGAGTACAATCACCCGGTTTCTCCCGAGGACTACGAATTTATGAAGAGGTACACCTACTTGCCCGAACACTGGCGCAATTATATTCCTCGAACATACTACATAACCCACTCCCTGGGTCCGGTTATGAGCGCGACAGGTGCCACGCCGCGACGTGTAACGGCTTTTACCGCCTTTGCTCCTATCGAAGGTGATTTTCCCACCGCCAATCGAGTCGGGGATCGTACAGCAGTAATAATGACACAAAATGATGACGGATCAATCTTCCGAATCACCGGCTGTGCCGCTTTCGGCGCTCATCATAACGCATATCGTGTTTGCGGAACCGAAGGTCAGATCGAAAACCTGCGCGGAACCGGCAAAATAATGTTACGCTATAATAACTGGTCTATACCGGACGGCATGGAGGAAATCAATCTCTACGAACCTCAATGGAACGATAAGGACACGGATTTAATCAAGCAGAGCGGACACGGCGGCGCCGATTATCTGACGGCTCGTATGTTTGTGGCTTGTATCCGAGAGAAGAAACAGCCGGAGCATCCTTTTAATGTTCATTCCGCGGTGGCGATGTCTTCCACTGCCATTATGGCGCACCGCTCCGTACTGGCGGGGGGACAACCATTTGACATACCGGACTTTCGCCTCGAATCGGAACGTCTGGCCTGGGAGAACGATTACTCGACACCCTTTATCGGCACGGACGGCAGTCAGCCGAACATAGCTTGCAGCTCTCACCCCGGCTTTGCTCCGACCGAAACACAGCTCGATCTTTACCAAAAACTGATCGTAAAGAGGTAGAGGC
>JAAZJE010000056.1 GCA_012800515.1 Clostridiaceae bacterium | reverse complement strand
AGAAGAGTTTGGACTTGGTGATGTGGAGCCCCCGACCGGAATCGAACCGGTGACCTCATCCTTACCATGGATGCGCTCTGCCTACTGAGCTAAAATGGCCTGTTCACCAACAACTGCCTGAGACGGGATCTCCTCCCCCTCAATAGCTCGTTCATTCTACCTGGCACAATTCCCATTGTCAAATCAGACTTGTGAGCCTGTTATTAGACTTATGAGCCTGTTATTAGACTTATGAGCCTGTTATTAGACTTGTGAGCCTGTTATTAGACTTGTGAGCTTAACTTGTGAGTTCTCTGTCGCCCGTGCAACTTCTCAAAAACCCAAACATACGACTCGCATTTTTGCCGATAAGGCTGCCTCTAAATCGGCAACAGCAGTGTAGCCACGCCAAAGTAAACAATCAATCCAATAGCGTCGACAATTGTCGTGATTAACGGCGACGCCAGGATAGCCGGGTCGAGCCGCAACTTTTTTGCCAGCAAGGGTAAGGTACCGCCGACCAATTTTGCAATAACAACTATGGCGCTCAACGCCAGACTGACCGTCAGTGCCAGCATCCAGTTATGCTCGTTACGCAGTCCGATTTGCAGAAAATTCACCGTTCCGAGAACAGCAGAGACAATCAGCGAAACTCGAAACTCTTTCCAAAACACCTTAAAAAAATCACGCGGCGTAATCTCATTCAACGAGAGTCCGCGAATAACCAGAGTACTGCTCTGCGCACCGGAATTACCTCCGGTTCCGGTCAGCATCGGCACGAACGAAACCAGAATCGGCATGGCCAAAAATGCGGATTCGTAACGCTGGAGGATAACACCGTTAAGTATTCCCGAAAGCATCAAAAACAGAAGCCAACCGACCCGGTGACGCGCCTGCACCCAGGCGCCGGTGCGCATATATGATTCTTCAGTCGGCACGATTGCGGCCATTCTTTCAATATCTTCTGTTGCCTCTTCTTGAATAACGTCGACTACGTCGTCAATTGTTATGATACCGACAAGACGATTCTCATTATCAACAACTGGTAGTGAAAGCAGGTCGTACCTACTGAACAGATGGGCAACTTTTTCCTGGTCATCATTGGTTCGTGCGCTAATGACGTCAATATCCATAAGATCGCCGACCAACTCGTCATCTGACGAAGTCAGCAGTGTGCGCAGACTGATATACCCCTCAAGCACCCGATCGGGCAGAGTCACGTAGCCGGTGTCGATTATTTCACAATGTTCCCCATGATCACGAATTCGTCTAATCGCCTCACCCACCGTCATCTCACTCCGCAGGTGAATCATCTCCGCCGTCATCAAGCTACCGGCAGAACCGTCTTCATAGCGTAGGAAGTGATTGATAACTTTGCGACGCGTACTGTCAACCTGACGCAGAACTCTTTGCACAAAATTAGCCGGCATTTCTTCCAGTAAATCAACCGCGTCGTCGACATAAAGGAGATTGATCATCTCGACTACTTCCTGGTCGGAAAAAGCCTCGATCAAATCCTGTTGCCGCTCAATCGGCAAATTCGCAAATACGTCGGCAGCTATTTCCTTTGGCAGAAGGCGAAAAACCAGCGCAGATTCATCGCGGCCGGTATTCTCAATCATCAGAGCGATGTCCACCTCATTAATTGGCGTCAAAAACTCGCGCAAAGCATGCATATCCCGTTTTTCAAGTAATTCCCGAAAACCGGCTATTTCATTTTCCAGCTCTTCACTCATCTTTGCCTCCTTCACGGAGCAACAACGGCATGCACTGCCCCAAGCACATCCGCAGTACAAAGCGGTACGCTCAATCTGAGTTCAGCTAATCAGGAATTTGCAGGGACTTAGTGACGTCGGCAAGGGTTCATCTGACGAATGTACCCGGCCGACTTACATGAGTGGCTGTCGTCCGCCGCATCTGACCTGGTACGCAGATTTTTCATACTGTGGCTTGCCTCGCTCCTTACATCAATGTCGGAATAATACCAGAATCTTCGGCAAATCCGCAATACCTACACCCACACTTCCGCCAGCCCTTTTTCCACAACTTGCAATTTCGCCTCCGCCCTCGGCAGATCTACAGCTCGCACGTGACCCAGACACAACTTATACGCGGCGCTGGCACGACTTGTACGTAGCGCTGGCACGACTTGTAATTTCGCCGGTGCCTACAGCTTATTTACAACACTCGTGGATGTGTCTTATAAATGCATTTTGCGGATGTGTTATTGTACCACCACTCTCCTGCCAAAGCTGGATGTTT
>JAAZJE010000055.1 GCA_012800515.1 Clostridiaceae bacterium | reverse complement strand
TCCATATACAGTCTTTCCGGCAGTCCCATGTGGAATTTAGCGCAATGGCGGCCGCAGGTTCAGTATGGGAATTTGGATGAAGCATTATTATCGGATGGTCAGCATGTGGTTTTGTTGACTAATCGGCTGGATTTGCCGAATTTATGCGGACAGCAGATACCGCTCTCGACCTGGCATTTCTCCCAATTCCCCGCGCCGGGTGAGAGCGCCGATTTGCGCTACCTCGTGCGTACGGATTTGCCCATGCGCATTTGCGCCCAGGTTTATATTCCGCCCCGTAATCCGAAATACCATTCGGAGCTCAGCGTCAGCTTTGCCTGCACTCTGGACGGATTGAAAAAAGTCGGCCTGCCGGCGGAACTGAGTTCGGTGGAGATGCAATTCCGCGATGTTGCGCCCAATGACTATTGCCACGCTCAACTGGATTCCTTGAAATACAGCTATCCCCATATTACGTACATGCGCCTTTACGAAACAACCCTGAATGTCCGGGACGAGCTCCGCACCCTGCGCCTGGTTCGCAATCTGGTGACTGTAATCCTCGCACTGATATCTGTCACAGCGGTTTGGTTATATCAGAGCAGTTGGTATCGCAATAACCGCGGTCGTGTCGGCATGCAGCGGGCGGTGGGCATAACTTTGCGTAAACAGGCGCGGATCTTGGCCTTGGAAAACGTCTGGAGCGTCGGCTTCGCCACTATCACCGGACTCATCATTTTTCTGTTCCTGGTTTTGCTCCTTGTTCCCAAAAACCCTCTTTTCATGACCGAAATAGGGGGCACATACGTCACGGACTACGGCTTGGTTTTCCATTACATACCTTATCTGACTATATTCCTTATCATCCTCTTCTGTTATTTAACATCCTTCGCCCTGCAATATCTCTATTGCGCCTTGGAGTACCTCCGCCCCATAGCCGAGCAGGTCAGGTCGGAATAAGAATAACTCGGTCGCCAACGGTATCCTTTTACGCCATCCTTGGTGACACACTCCTGTAGTACTTCCCGTTCCGCGGTCATCATATTTAGCAAGCCCTATACTGATACGAGGCATATAAAAAAGGACAGCGATTGTATTACAACCGCTGTCCTTATCTGTGTCATGAGTGTTTTTCACGCTTTTGACAGTTATTTATCTGATGCCGTACTTCTCGATAACATAGTCCATGTCCTTGTCGCCTCGGCCCGAGAGGTTGATGAGGATGGCGCCTTTGCCCATCGTCCGGGCGAGTTTCTTGGCGTAGGCAACGGCATGCGCGCTTTCGAGCGCCGGAATAATACCTTCCATTCTGGACAATTCAAAGAATGCGTCAATTGTCTCCTCGTCTCCCACCACATCATATTTAACTCTTCCTAGGTCATGCAGGAAGGCGTGTTCGGGTCCGGAGGACGGGTAATCCAATCCGGAGGCCACCGAATAAACGGGAGCGGGCTCACCTCTTTCATCCTTGAGCATAATGCTGTTGAAGCCGTGCATAACGCCTTCTTCGCCGTATGTCAGGCTGGCCGCGTGATCGCCCATCTTACTGCCTCTGCCGAGGGGCTCGACACCGTAAAGGTCGACAGGATCGTTCAGGAAGCCGGAGAATATACCCATTGAATTGGAACCGCCGCCGACACAGGCCACAACCGCGTCGGGAAGCTCACCCGTCATGCCGATAAACTGCTCACGGGCTTCAACGCCGACAACCGCCTGAAAATCCCGCACCATCAACGGAAAAGGATGAGGTCCGACGACGGAACCGATACAGTAGATGGCCTCGTTGTATTCTTGGCTGTAGGCGACAAATGCCGCGTCAACCGCCTCCTTGAGCGTAGCCAGACCGTCCGTAACTTTGATCACTCTCGCGCCGAGGATTTTCATCCGCGCGACATTGGGAGCCTGCTTCTTAATGTCCACCGCGCCCATGTAAATGTCACACTCCATACCGAAGTACGCGGCGGCGGTCGCCAGAGCGACCCCGTGCTGTCCGGCGCCGGTTTCCGCGATGACCTTCTTCTTGCCCATAAACTTGGCGAGCAGCACTTCACCCATACAGTGATTGAGCTTGTGCGCGCCGGTATGGTTCAGATCTTCGCGCTTGACATAGAGCTGTACGCCCGTGCCGATTCTATCTGAGAGTCTTTCCAGATGGGAGATCGGCGTCGGTCGGCCCTGAAATTCCTGACGGATGCGGCGCAATTCGTTGATGAACTTTCTGGATTTGCAGATCGTATGATAGGCATCGGCTATTTCCCGCATTGCGGCCTGCAGTTCGGGCGGAATATAGCAGCCGCCGTATTTCCCGAAGTAGCCGTTCGCATCGGGAAAGTTTTTCAAGTAGGTGCTGAATTCGATATCTTTAAATTTCATTTTATTTTCTCCTATAATTTAAATATTTAGTTTGTTTTTTGTTTTTTGTTTCGCATTAAATGCATCATTCAAATTATTATCTCAGCGCGCGAAGCGCCACCACCGCTTTGTTAACATCGTCATGTCGACCTCCTTCAAACGGGAAAAGCTCCCCTAACTTTCTGTTTTCCGTCAAAGGAGCTTCTTAAATAAAAACGCCCTCGACAGAAATACCATCTCTGTCAAGGACGAATAGGTGCGATTTTTGTTCGACACTATCCGCGGTGCCACCTTGGTTCACAGTATGACCTG
>JAAZJE010000054.1 GCA_012800515.1 Clostridiaceae bacterium | reverse complement strand
GGCGCATCCCGGCCGGCGACCTCTTCTCTTTCATAATGTATATCTCGCAGATTCTCATGTCGATGATGATGCTGGCGTTCATCGTCATGAACATCACCCGAGCCAAGGCCTCCGCCGCCCGTATCATCGAAGTCCTCGAGACCGAACCGACCATAACCAATCCCGAAAACGCCGTCACCGAAATCCCCGACGGAACCATCGTTTTTGAGAACGTGGGCTTCAAAATCAGCGGCGCCGACTTCGATATTCTCTCCGACATCAATCTCCGCGTCCCGTCCGGCTCGACCCTCGCCGTCTTCGGCGGCACCGGCTCCGGTAAAACTTCGCTCATCCAGCTCATTCCGCGCCTTTTCGACGTCAGCAACGGGCGCGTTCTGCTCGCCGGTCGCGACGTCCGCGAGTATGATCTCACCGCTCTGCGTGACGCCTGCTCCGTCGTTCTGCAAAAGAACACACTCTTCAGCGGAACCGTTCGCTCGAATCTCCAATGGGGCAATCCCGACGCCAGCGACGAAGAAATGGAAGAGGTATTACGCCTCACCGAGGCCTTCGACTTTGTCATGGCAAAGCCGGGGGGGCTCGACGCCGAGGTGGAGCAACACGGCGCCAACTTCTCCGGCGGTCAAAAGCAGCGCTTGTGCATCGCCCGCGCTCTGCTCAAGCAACCGCGCATTCTAATCCTCGACGATTCGACCAGCGCCATCGATATGGCGACCGAGCGCCGCATCTGGAAAGCCCTTATGGACTATCGCCCCGAAATGACCAAGATCATTATCTCGCAGCGGATCGATTCGGCCAGTCGTTGCGACCAAATCCTCGTCCTAGACCACGGCCGCATCTCCGGCCTCGGTCAGCACGAGGATCTCCTGCGCGACAACGAGATTTATCGCGAATTCTACGCCACTCAGAAAAAGGCGTTCGGTTCCGAATCCGCCGAGCCCGAACCCGCGGAGTCCGAATCCGCCGAGCCCCTTCCCGGCCAGACGGCAGACGCAACCGCTACCGACGGCGCATCCATCGCGTAGAAAGGAGATTTAGCAATTATGTCAAAAGATGCCAAAAACTCTAAGCGCCCCCCGGTTGCCGGAGAAGCCTCAAGTACCAAACGCACTCCGGATGCCAAGGGCGCTCCGGACGCTAAGGGCACTCCGAACGCCAAGCAGGCTCCGAGCGGCAAGCACACCCCGCCGAGAGTGCAAAATCCGGCCCGAACAATTGCCCGGCTTTTCCGCTATATGCGTTACGAAACCATCACCGTTATAATTGCGCTGATCCTCGTCGGTATAGCTTCATACACCGGCGTGGTGTCAATGGGACTCATCAATCCGATCCTCAACACCCTGATCCAAGACAAATCGCTTGCCAATCTCGCCTACTGGCTCGTTATCCTGGCCGCCGTCGGCATCACCTCCGCGTTCACCAATTACGTTGCGAGTCGCCTGCTGGTGCGTAGTTCGGTAAAAACCACCAACCGTCTCCGCAACGACCTGTTCCACCACATTCAATTCCTGCCGATGAGTTATATAGACAGCCGCCGCCAGGGCGACCTCATGAGCCTGTTCACCAACGATATCGACAATGTCGAGCAATCACTCGGAGATATTTTGAGCGATGTCGTGCGTTCGCTGATCACTTTTGTCAGCACTCTGGTAATGATGTTTATCCTCAGCCCGATTCTGACCCTGATCACCATCGGAATGGCATTGGCGGTCTTCGTGCTCGTCACTCTCGTGGCGTCGCGTAGCGCTCGAGCCTTCCGCGCTCGCCAGGCCGATCTGGCGCATTTGAACGGCTTCGTCGAGGAAATGATCAGCGGGCAAAAAGTCGTGCAGGTTTTCAACCATGAGGAGCAGGCCGAGGCGGACTTTGCCGACAGTAATGACAAACTCTTCAAATCGTCCACCCGCGCCAACACCCTCTCGATGCTGATGTATCCTCTGATCGGCAACCTGAGCTTTGTGCAATTCGCGGTCATAGCGATGGTCGGTTCCGCCATGGTCATCAACGGAGTCGGCGGGCTCGACGTCGGCATCCTCGCGGCAATGTTGCAATACACACGCAGCTTCTCCCGGCCGATCGTCAACATCGCCGGTCAGTTCAACGTTCTGGTCGGCGCCCTGGCCGGCGCGGAGCGCATCTTCGCCGCCATGGACGAACCGCTCGAAATTGACGAAGGCAACATCACCGTCACAATTGATGGCGATGGTCAAAAATACTGGACCAACAGCGAAAGCAGCGTGCCGGTCCGCGGCGACCTGGTCTTTGAAAACGTCAAATTCAGCTACGAACCGGGCAAATTGGTCATTAATGACATTTCGCTCTACGCGCGGCCCGGCCAGCGCATCGCCCTCGTCGGCTCGACCGGCGCCGGAAAAACGACGTTGGCCAATCTGATCAACCGCTTCTACGAGATCGACTCGGGGCGCATTTTGATCGACGGCATCGACATTCGCGAAATCAAAAAGCACGATCTGCGCGGTCAGCTCGGCATGGTACTCCAGGACATCCACCTCTTCGACGGCACGATCATGGAGAACATCCGCTACGGTCGCCTGGACGCCACCGACGCAGAAGTCGTCGCCGCCGCCAAAGCCGCCAACGCCCACTATTTCATCATGCAGATGCCCGACGGTTACGACACGGTGCTGTCCGAAGACGCCGACAATCTCTCGATCGGCCAACGTCAGCTCCTCTCGATCGCCCGCGTCGCCGTTTCCAATCCGGTCGTCATGATCCTTGACGAAGCCACCAGTTCCGTCGATACCATTACCGAACGACAGATCAGTCACGGCATGGATAGTCTCATGGAGGGGCGCACCGTCCTCGCCATAGCGCATCGCCTGTCAACCGTGTACAATTCAAATGCTATCTTAATTATCGAGGGCGGCGTCGTCATAGAACGCGGCGACCACGATGATTTGATGGCGAGAAAGGGCAGATACTACGAGTTGAACACCGGTCTGGCGCGACTGACGTAAAAAGAGATTGCCAAGGACGGTTGATCGTTTCGCACCGCACCCGACCATCGTGACACGGCCGCACACAACATGAATATCTGCCCAAACCCGGAAAAGGAGAAAAACAGTTGAGTAATTCGGAACTTGGCAACGAGCTTCGTCTGCAGGACAGAGCCCTGATCCGGCGCTATCTGATCCCGAACCTGATTCGTCAGGCCTCGCTGACAATCCTGAGTTTCTTTCGTGTCGCCATGGTCTCGAAACTCAGCCCCGAAACCGCCTCCGCACTCGGCTCCATCGACTTCATCAATGGCATCATCACCTGTATCGGTCCGGCGCTTGGTACAGGCGGTCTCCTTGTCGTCGCTCATCACTACAACCACAGAGATTACGAAGGCACCGGCCGCGCCGCCGGCACCGCCCAGATCATCGGCTGCGTTTTCGCCCTGCTCATCTGCCTTCCTTACTATTTCTTCCGCCGCAACCTGATCGAACTCTTCTACGGCGCCGCCACGGAACAGGTCAAAACCTACATGGCGGAATACGCCGCCTTCTCCTCCCTGGACTGCATGGTCTTCAACATGATCTCGATGGGCTTTGCGATTCAGAACGCCGTCCGGATAACCCGTCCGCAGAGCTGGCTCAGCATCATGCAGTACAGCCTGACCCTGCTCCTTTCCTACGTCTTCATTAACGGCGGCGCCATCGAAATCGGCGCGATCAGTCTGCGCATCCCCGCCATGGGCATCAGCGGCGCCGGCCTCGGTTCGCTCATCTCATCGCTGATATCCTGGTTGCTTTTGCAGATCATGCTGCTTCGTGAGCGTCAACACTTCAATCTCTCAAAGCTCTCCAGCTATCGTCCTAACCGTCGCCTCATGCGCGACATCCTTAGATACGGCCTCCCGCCCGCCATGGAAAATACGACCTTTAGCTTTTCCCGACTGCTCACCCAATCAATCGTCGTGCTGAGCGGCACCATCAATACGGCGGCTATCACCATCGGCAATACTGTCTCGGGCATCTACCTGATCCCGACGAACGCCGGCAACACTTCTCTTACCTCTCTTGGTAGCCAGGCCTTCGGCCGCAACGACTTCCGCAGCGTCAAATACTATAACCGCTTCTTCTATCTCCTCACTACCTGCTCCCAGGCCGTCATGACCGTCCTCTACCTGCTCCTGGGCAGTCCGATCCTCGGCCTATTTACGAACCACCCGGCCGTCCTTACTCGCGCCCATGAACTCCTGGTTGCCTACCTCATTGTCGCCCCGCTGATTCACCATGCGTCCTTCGGCATCCCGTGCCTGCTGCGCGGCCTCGGCGACGTACGCTTCGTCATGCGGGTTTCGATCTTTACCGCCACCGTTGTACGTCTGTTCTTCTCCTGGCTCTTCGCCGTTCAGCTCAATATGCAGGCTATGGGCGTCTGGCTAGGCATGTTCGTTGACTGGCTCATACGCGCGATCATCTTTACAATACGCTTTTACCGCCGAAAATGGCTGCCCGTCTCCGCCGCCGCAGATACTCCCCCTGCGGAGGAAAGCAATTGAGCGATTTGGTTGACAGAGATCTTCGCCGGCAGGACAGAGCCCTGATCCGTCACTATCTGATCCCGAACCTTATTCGCCAGGCCGGGCTTGCGGCCCTGGGCTTATTTCGCGTCGCCATGGTCTCGAACCTCAGTCCGGAAGCGATCTCGGCCATGGGTTCCATCGACTTCATTAATAGCATCATTACCGGCATCGGCCTGGCCCTCGGTATCGGCGGGCTCCTCGTTGTCGCCCGTTACTACAACCGCGGAGACTACGAAACTACCGGTCGCGCCGCCGGTATCGCCCTGCTCATCAGTTGCGCCATTTCCCTGCTCGTCTTCCTGCCCTATTTCTTCTTCCGCCGCAATCTGATAAATCTGTTTTTCGGTGCCGCAACGGAACAGGTAAAAACCTACATGGCGGAATACGCCGCCTTTACAGCCCCGGATTGCGTAATCTTCAACATAATAGCGATGGGCTTTGCGATTCAAAACGCCGT
>JAAZJE010000053.1 GCA_012800515.1 Clostridiaceae bacterium | reverse complement strand
TATAGAAGTTGTTTTCACAAATCCGACGCGTCCGCATCCGCAGAATAGGCAAATCACTGCCCCAGAGCACCCGGTGCGGACCGACCGCGTCAATCGTATCGCGAATCACCCCCGCATTACAGTTGGCGCTGAAGTCGAAGCTCACCCGTTTCAGCGGAGCAATCCGTTTCAGTCCTTCGCCGACATCGCCGGGACAATAGGCGCGTCCGATATGAGCGAGAATCAGCTTCAAATTCGGCCAACGTGCGGCTATTTCTTCAACCTGAGCCAAGTTTATCGGATCGGCCAGTCGTCCATGGCGCGGAATGTGCAACATCACGACCCACTTGTTCTTATTGGCCGTTTCCAGCTGCTCGGGTGTAAAGAAATCGAAAATGCGAATTTCCGCTTCAGGCAAATAGGTCGGAGATAAATTAAGATATGATTTCAGGCCGCAGAAGCCGCCGGCCGCAACCGCACGCTCCAGCTCCGCACCGCTCTCCGCGGGGTGCGAAAAATACAGGGCGGGGATCTTGTGCTCCGCCGCTACTTCGGCACAGTAATTATTCCCGTCGCGCAGATACTCCTGTGCGCCGGGACCGCTGATTGCATTCGCAAAAATCAATGGTACAACCTCTTGTTCCGGCAGCAAAAGACTATAGGTTTCGAGCAAGTCCTCAATCGGGTTGACCGAAGCCACTTTCGAGGGCCAGCTGACCGTGCGCTTGACCTCTCCGGGAACCGGCTCCCTCTTTCCGCTGGCTGCATAGCAGTGTGCGTGAATATCGATCATTTTAGTCGGCAGAAAGTCCGCTAACTCGTCCCGGTATACCGATTTGTCGTATGCTGTGATTGGAAAAAGTGACATATTTGTTCGCTCCTCGTTCTTTGTTTGGTTTATATACTCATATTATATCATTCCACCTGAATTTTATACGCAGGACTGGTACAATATCCCTTGATTGAGGAGGTAACTTCGCATGCAGACTAATGTTCATGATGACGCCCTGTACATCGGCCTGGATCTGGGCACGACCACTTGTAAGGCCGCTATTTACGACTCCGAACTCCGGTGCGTCGGTATAGCCGCAGAAGAGTATTCGTTGCTGACCGACGATCGCGGTTACATCGAGCAGGATCCCGAGGAGTGGTGGCAGGTGAGTTGTAAGACCGTCCGTGCCGCTTTACACAAAGCATCAGATACACTCTACTCCTCCGCCGAAACAAATTCGGCTGACGAGTTCTATTTGGCTGAAACCGCACGCCGAGTCCAGGCCGTTTCCGTCAGTTCGCAAAGCATTTCCGTCCTCCCTCTGGATGAGAACATGCGTCCGCTCGCCAACGCAATCTCCTGGCTGGACGGGCGGGGCGGCGGCGAAGTTCCGACCATAACTTCGCATTTCACAATCGAAGACATCTATCGGCGTACCGGAAAGGTTCTTCGGGGCGGAGTTTACGTCTTGACGAAGCTGCTCTGGTGGCGCACAAACGAACCACTAATCTGGAGTCGGACGCGAAAAATAGCCTTCCCTCTGGACTATCTCAACCTACGGATGTGCGGACATCTGGCAACCGACCATACTATTGCCGGCGGTACAATGTTCCACAACCTCGCCGCCCGCGACTGGGATTATGAGATTCTTGAGAAACTCGAGATCTCTGCCGATATTCTGCCCGAACTACAGGACAGCGGCACTTTTGTCGGCGAGGTTAGCTTTGCCGCAGCACGTGAAATGGGTCTGGCCTATGACCCCGACGTCTATGCGAAACAGCCCGTTTCACTGATGATGGGCGGCCAGGATCAGAAGGTTGCTGCTTACGGCGCCGGCATTCGCGCCGAGAGCATTACCCTTTCCATGGGAACCTCCGCCGCTTCCGAGATGCTGATCGACGTAGACGCCCCCTCAATTATCGATACCCATCTCTTTGCCTCTATGGGAAGTCTGCCGGCCCGATTCTGCTGGCTCTTTCCCGGCAAACAGGTCATGGAGACCAGTATCGGTACGGCTGGAGCGGCCTTGCGTTGGTACCGTGACAATTGCGCTTCACATTTGAACTATAAGCAGATCGATGCGCTGGCTCTCGAAGTGCCGATTGCTCCCAGAACTGTATTTCTCCCGCTGCTCAGCGGGAACGCAGGGACAAGCGCCTGCTTCACCGGCCTAACCCTCAACAGCGATGTCGGCGCGATGGCGCGGGCCGTCATGGAGGGAGTTGTCTTCGAAATGAAGCTCAAGCTGGAGACCTTCCCCGGACAGGATGAGGCCTCAACCCTGCGCCTCTTCGGCGGCGGCGGCAAGAGTCCGCTCTGGAGCCAAATCATGGCCGATATATTGGAAAAAACTATCGAGGTCTCCGAAGACAGTGAGCTCGCGCTCTTGGGCGCAGCGCAACTTGCAGCCGGTCGCCCTTATGACTGGTCCGGTACCGGTATCAAGATCTCGACATATCGGCCGGATAGCGATAATACCCGGCTTTATAGGCAGAAATACGCATATTACAAAGACCTGCGTAATCTGCTCAAAATGTAGTTCTTATAGTTAGAAAGGTCGTTCTCTTTAGGGAGCTTGCTCTTTTATGGATAGCTTATTGTTGGCATTCAATACGATCTTTCCCATGCTGATTCTCATGCTAACCGGCTTCGTCGCGCGTCATAAGAATTGGTTCGGCGAACAGACCGCCATCGACAGCAATCGGGTTGTGTACAGCATCTTTCTACCGGCAGTCTGTTTCTACGGCATCTACAAGATGGATTATGATTCTCCGATCAATACCGATTTCTTGATTTGGACCGCAGTCAGTCTGACTCTTATCTTTATTGTTGCCACAATAATTGTCCACTTTACGGTCCGGCGCGAATACCGCGCCTCCCTCGCCCAGGCGGTCTTCCGTAGCAATTACGTTCTCTTCGGCATTCCTCTCGCGCAGAGCCTGCTCTCGCCGCAACTCCTCGGCCAGGTCATGCTGCCTTCCGTTGTTGCCATGCCGCTGTACAATATTTTCGCTATTTTCCTATTTGAATACTACGGCGAACAGAAGTTCAACTATAAAAAGCTGTTCAAAGGAATTGTCTTCAATCCAATCATCGTTTCCACTCTGCTCGGCCTGGCGGCCTGGCTCCTGCGCATTCGTTTTCCCTATGCCATCGACAAATCTATTTCCTATCTTGCACAAATGGCCTCACCGCTTGCCCTCTTCGCCCTCGGAGCTCAATTTGAATTCAAGGCTGCCTCCGCCTGCTGGCGCGAGCTGGTCTGGGCCGTCACCTCACGTCTCCTGATCGTTCCGGCAATCTTCCTGCCGATCACCGCCGCGCTCGGCTTCCGCGGCCCGGAAATGGTCGCCGCCATGGTCGTTTTCGCCGGTCCGGTCGCAGTCAGCTCCTACAGCATAGCGCAGGAGATGGGCGGTGACACCGTGTTGCCCGGTCAGACCCTGGTCTACACGTCCTCCTTCTCCATCGTTACGATGTTTCTGCTGATCTGGCTGATGAAATCCCTGGGCTATATCTAAAGGGAACATGATTTAAAAGCCACTATTATTTAAAAGCCGCTCATTTGTTGGAAAAGTCCCTTGGCAAAGCCGTCGGTCATTCCGCTGATATAGTCGGTGATTAAAAGCAGACGGTGATAGAGCCGCTCCTCTTCCGATTTTCCCGCCGCCTCGCGGAAATAGTTCTGGCGGTAGTTGTCGGAAACGATGGCCATCAGGCGCTTGCGTACCGGCGGCAGTTCAACATCCGTGTCGAAGTCGATCGCCGCCGGAATGAACTTGTCCAGCAGACTGCTGATAATTTTATCGGCGGCGATTTCCATCTGGACGATCTGGCGGGAAGAAAATATATACTTCTGGGCAATATCGCCGAGCAGATGAATCAACACCTTAGAGTAAGGATTTATTTCTAGTAACGGAGTTGTAAAAGCGCCCGACATGATCGCGACATAATTGTCGATAAAGGCCGTTTCCGTATATTGCATCAGAACAGACTGCAAATAAATCAGCCAATTCTGTAGCGCATAGTATTCCGGCTTGTGTATGCCTTTGCCGTGACCCTCGTCCAGCAACTGATTCAGTTTGTCCCTGAGCCGCACGACAAAGTCCGCCGTTTCCGGTACCGTTTCATTCTGCCGGCGACAGAACTCTACCTCCGCAACCAGTTGCATGAATGAGAACTTGTCCTTGCGATAGCCGTCCTCGATATCCGCCGTCGCATAAGCAATATCATCCGCCGCCTCGAGCAGAAAGGACAGCGGGTGACGGCAGACCGCATCTGCCGTGCCGGCAACACTCGCCGCGGATCGATCCGATTGCAAGCCGCACTGGCGGACGAGCTCCGCAAAGGTCGTCTGCTCGCTGAAGAAATATCCGATCTTTTTCGGCTCCGTTCCGTCGGACAAACGATCTATCGAGGAATACGGGTACTTAATAATCGTGGCCAGGAGCGGAATCGTCAAATTCATGCCGTACTCGTCGACAACAAAGTGCAACTTGCTCAACAATCGCAAGGCCTGCGCATTGCCTTCGAACTTGAGAAAGTCCTGTTGCATCTGCGGGCTCAGCCAATACGACAGCGGGCGGCCTTTAAAGTGTAGCCGGACGAGACTGCGGGCAAACCAGGCCCGAATCGTCGTCTCGCCGTAATGTCCGAAAGGCGGATTGCCGATATCATGTACCAGGCCGGCGCACAGCAATATATTACCGATATGCTGCCGCTGCGCCGCGCTCGGGATCGACAGATCCGCGCCGTCGCTTTCTAGGCCTTTGGCAACGCTGAAGGTATAGGAGGCGGGAAAATCTTTCGGCGAATCAGCGGAAGCTCTCTGTGAAGCGGCGAATTTTTGCCGCAAGTCGTCCGCTTCCTTTTGCAGACGGATCCCGACTTGCAGTCCGAGAGATTTAGCCAGAGAGGACACTTCCAGCGAGTGGGTCAGGCGGGTGCGCACGAAATCACTCGGATCCAGAGGAAAGACCTGGGTCTTGTCCTGCAGGCGCCGAAAGGAGGCACTGATAATGATCCGATGGTAGTCGCGCTCAAATTCACTGCGCTCTTCCGGAGTTACGCTGCGCGATTTGCGTATCCGCTCCTGAATCAGCAACCGGTTCCAGTCCAGCATCCGTGCCTCCTATTTTATCCTACCTACAATCAGATCCAAAATGCGGTTCAGCTCATCTAAAGAAGAGTAACTAATCACAATGTCGCCTTTGTTTTTGCGATCCTGTAGTTTTACTCTGGTTCCCAAGAGCTCGGTAAGGCGCTCCGTTACAGTCTGCAGAGCAAGATTATACGCCTCATCCTCATCCTGGACCTCCGGTTTTTCCTGCTTCTGCTGCCGCTGCATTTGCCTGATACGGTTTTCGGTCTGCCTTACACTCCAATCTCGGCGCATAATTTCCTCCGCCATGGATGCCTGGAGAACCGGATCGGAAATTGCCAACAGCGCACGGGCATGCCCCGCGGAAATTTGTTCTCTAATCACATACTCCGTTGTCCTCGCTCCCAGCTGCAGGAGACGCAGAGTGTTGGCCACCGCCGGTCTGCTTCGCCCAAGTATCTGTGCGAGCTCTTCTTGAGTCATATTATGTTCCGTCATCAGCATCGAAAAGGCCTCAGCTTCTTCGATCGGATTGAGATCCTGGCGCTGAATATTTTCAATCAGCGACTGTTGCACCACTTCCTTATCGGTCAATTCACGGATAATGGCCGGAATTGTCTTCAGGCCGACCATTTGAGCTGCCCGCCAACGCCGCTCTCCTGCAACAATAATGTAGCGGCCGTCTTTGCGAGTCACTATAATCGGCTGGATAATACCGTTTTCTTTTATTGAAGCTGCCAGCTCCGCCAGTTTCCCCTCATCAAAGCTCTTGCGCGGCTGATCTTCATTGGGCTCTATTAGCGTTATCTGCAAATCAACGATCTGATTAGCCGGCGTTTGCCTCGGTTCTATTGCTATATCCGAGCCCAGCAGAGCACCCAGACCGCGGCCGAGCCCTTTCGTGCGCCTTTTTTCCGTCCTATCCGCCGTATCTTCTCGGTTCATCTTTCTCTGCTCCTCTCTTCCTTATTCTTTGCTTCTTTTATGCATATAAAAAACGTGTCTTTTTTTCTCTTTCTATAACCTCTTTGGCTAGTTCATGATATGCTAACGCACCTTTAGACTTTTTTTCATATTCATCTATAGTCTTTCCAAAACTGGGAGCCTCACTTAATCTAACATTACGTGGAATAATTGTATTGAAAACGTGCTCCTTAAAATATTTTCTAACTTCCTCGGCAACTTGAGCCGAGAGCTGAGTCCTCACGTCATACATCGTAACCACAACCCCGAAAACTATCAAATTCTGATTAAGCTGGTAACGGACCAGCTCAATTGTATTCATTAGCTGCGACACTCCCTCCAGGGCGTAGTATTCCCCCTGAATCGGGATCAGGACGCCTTGAGCCGCCGTCAGAGCGTTAACTGTCATGAGCCCCAAGGAGGGCGGGCAGTCAATAAGAACAAAATCGAATTTCTGCTGCATTCCCGTCAGAACCTCGCGCAGGCGAAACTCGCGACTAGGTATCCTTACCAACTCAACCTCTCCCCCGGCTAAATCAATATTCCCCGGACAAAGTGATAAATTACGGCGGCCGGTATCGCGAATTACGGAATCGATCGGCAACCCGTCGATCAAGCAGTGGTATATGTTGGGTGTTTGCTTTGTCTTGTCAAAGCCTAAGCCCGATGTCGCGTTTCCCTGAGCGTCTAAATCAATAATTAGTACTCTTTTCCCTCTTCTGGCAAGGTATGCCCCGAGATTGAGTGTAGTGGTAGTTTTCCCCACTCCTCCCTTTTGATTTGTTACCGCTATTATGTATGCCATGCGCTACTCCTTACCCTATTACGCTGATTATAACAGTATTTGCCGCTTACAGGCATCCTTTTGGGGTTTTTCATACTGTTCTCGGGAGTGTTTCACGTGAAACATTCCCGAGAGAGGCATAAAAATGTTTCACGTGAAACATTCCTTCTAACCTTCTCCTCCCCTCTCCGATAAAGGGAACATATGGCGCGAGGCCTCTATCAAGAAAGAAAATTCATTTGGCGCCTGCTTTCAGTCGGGAAGATAGCGTGAGAGCTGCTCTTCGGGTTGTTCCCCACATCTTGCAAGTCCATACTCCGGCACTTCTTCCGCCACGTTCGGATATTTCTTCGCTAAAGTACGGGAAACAAACGGGATGCCCTTCATTGGAATACGCTGAGCGCAAACTTTGCCGCATCTTTTCTCCCCAACGCTGTAGAACGGACATCTGTCGGCATATAGAGAGATAAAGCATTTCCCGGATGCTCTATGCTCCGGCAGGCTCAATGGCCTTTTCCCTCGCTTTTTTCTCCTTGGGGCAGTAATAGCGCCTTCTCTCGTTGCAAACAACTGTCTTTTTGCTCCTCTTCGGCTTCTTTTCGGTGTCCGATCGGTCTGATAACCGGGAGGAAGCTCTATTCCCAGCGTGGCAAAGGTTCGTCGTATTTCTCCGTTTAGTCCTCCAATCTGTCGGATCTCTGTTAAATTGCCATCTATGTCGGCCAACAAGATTTTCCGCATATAAACCCCGGAAAAGGGAAAATCGAGATTGCTTTCGTGCAATAATGCTTTTGTTTCCAATAATCTGATTAAAATGCCGCGTTGAACGATCTTTTGCAGCTCCGTTAATCCCTGAATCGCATATAGATTGTTACGATTTGATTCATACTCAGTTGCCGATATACTCTCCGCTCTCATTTCGAGGCTCTTCAGATGTTCATACAGCAGTTCCAGTCCGTTGTTTTCTCGCAGTAAGTTCTCCTTATCGGCGGACATGAGATAAAGTTTCAGTATTCGATTACGCTTGACCTTGAATTTTAGTGCCAATAGCTTTTCCAGCAGTAATATCGCCAGGCGTGCCGCCACAATAATTCTGCTCGCACCTTTTGCCTTGCTTTCGCTGTCACTCTCCGGGGCATTATTCTTGAATCTTCTTCTGTTGATCCTCTTCGGATCTTTTTTCTTGAATATGTCTGATATCTCCAGACGGCGTAGGAGCGGTAACGAGAAATAGAGAAAGAGTGGATGTGCTCTCAAACGATTTATTATTGCTGTCGTGTTTTTTCTCATCACAAAGTATTTGAGTCGATCCATTTTCTTTACTCTGTGCTTCTCTTTGGAGTCCGAAGTGCTGTTCTCTATACGGAGCCGTAAAGCTCTTCCGGATGTTTTCTTCTTTCTACGGGTTTTCTTTAGTGAACCAGTCGTCATTTTATTTAAAGTCTTGCGGAAAGCCGCAATACCGCGAGAAAACAGGAAATTATATGCCCGCGAGAACAAGAACAGGGCAAAAACCGGTGTCTCACCGTATTTTGTTTTTAGACCGGCAGTAAAATCTCGCTTTGTCATGTCTTTTGAGGCGGCTTGATCCCGGCAAAATATCAGCGGCATTTCCGTCTCGCGTAAATTCAGGCGGAGAAAATATTCTCGCTGAGGAAGAATACGTCGCAATAAAATTATATCGACCGGATTTACCTTATTTCTCCTTAAACGGGATTCTCCCTTTCGGTAACACTCGATTCGCCATGTTTTCATAGGAATGTTGCTGATTCGGCACGGCAACACGAAGCCCTTTCGAGGGAAGAGCCGCACATATTGAGTTCTCGCCTTGAATAAGGGCGTTTCGGAGACTCTTTGGCCTTGAGAGCTCAATAAGAAGGCCATATTAGCAGTGACTATTTGGGGGTAGTTTCTGCGTAGGTTACTAACTAGGGAAGGAATACTTTTGCCAAGTTTATGCTGTAGGGCAAAAAAGCCTTTGACATCGCCTACAACATTTACTCGTTCCAACTCGGTAACTATTTCATGAAGATACTTTTGTATTTCTGCCTTTCGAAGGAGATCTTGCGCCTCTGTCTTTTGGAGAGAACCATGCGCTTCCCTTTCTCGAAGGGCGCTGTGCCCGCTTAAGATGATTTCCTCGAGACCTGTCTCACGTAGAAGTACTCTTATTTTTGCTGTTTTTGTATTCAGTGCCAGCTTTGAATGAAGCCTTGCAAAAAGCAGCACTATAACCATGATTATCTCTTGTCTGCTGAAGCTAAGATTTGTTAAGTGCTTTGGTAAGTCTAAATAGCAAAAAGTATAATAGTATAACAGTTCATAACCGACTGTTTTAAATTGGCTTTCCTTAATGACGATATCGTCGTCATCGCTTAAAATATAACGACGCATATTTCCGTGCCTTTGCAATAAGTTTTTGGGGAGCACGATTATATGCGGTCTCTACAGCATAAATATGACAAAAATATGCCTCACAAGGTTTGCGACCGGCTCTGTTTCCAATTCGTCTTCTGCCTAAAGATCGAGACGGGCGTATTGGGCATTCTCGATAATAAATTCGCGGCGGGGCTGAACTTCGGGCCCCATCAGGAGTGCGACGGTTTCGTCGATACTCTGGATATCCTCTACGGTCACTTTAAGCAACTTGCGGGTGGCGGGATTCATGGTCGTCTCCCAGAGCTGCTCGGCATCCATTTCTCCCAAGCCCTTATAACGTTGCAGGCGCGGCTTGGACCAACCCTGTTCCGTTTTGATCTGCTCGACACCCTCCTCGTCATAGGCGTAGAAGAACTTATTGCCTTCCTGAACCTTATAAAGGGGCGGGCAGGCGATGTAGACACAGCCGGCTTCGACCAGGGGACGCATATAACGGAAAAAGAAAGTCAGTAGCAGGGTGCGGATATGCGATCCGTCGACATCGGCGTCGGCCATGATGATGACCTTGTGGTAACGGGCACGATCAATGTCAAAATCACTGCCGATCCCGGCTCCGATGGCCATAATTACCGGCTGGAGCTTTTCATTCGCGTATACTCTGTCGACGCGGGAACGTTCGACATTGAGCATTTTTCCCCAAAGCGGCAGAATCGCCTGATACTTGCGCTCGCGCCCGCTCTTGGCGGTGCCACCTGCCGAGTCTCCTTCAACGATGAAGAGTTCGGAGAGCGTGGGATCGTTTGACTGACAGTCGGCGAGTTTGCCGGGCAAAGAAACCGTTTCAAAAGCGCTGGCGGCTCGCGACAAATCACGCGCTCTCCGCGCAGCATCACGGGCTCGCGACGCTGCCAGGCATTTATCGATAATCTGGCGCGCGACGGCGGGGTTTTCCTCTAAATACAACGCCAAGCGCTCATTCATCGTCGTTTCAACCAGGGTACGCATTGTTGCGTTTCCGAGCCTGCTCTTGGTCTGGCCTTCAAACTGCGGGACGGGGAGCTTTACACTGATAATTGCCGTTATGCCTTCGCGCACGTCTTCTCCGGCGAAGTTTTTATCATTGTCCTTGAGGTATTTATATTTACGGGCATAGTCGTTTATCACTTTGGTCAGGGCGGAGCGGAAGCCGGTCATATGTGTTCCTCCCTCTACCGTAGCTATATTGTTTGCATATGAATATATGCTCTCTGCGTATGATGTATTGTACTGAATTGCTACTTCAACGTATTCATTGTCCGTGCGTTTGGCAATGAATATCGGCGGCGAGAACAGCGCCTGGCGACTGCGATTGAGATATTCGACGAAGGATATTATTCCGCCGTCATAGTGTAATTTCTTGCGGACGATATTCTCCGGATCGCGCTCGTCAATCAGGGTAATTATGATCTCCTTGTTAAGGAAGGCCATTTCCCGATAGCGTTTTAGCATTGTGTCAAAGTCAAACTCTACTTCGTCAAAGATTTCCGGGTCGGGCCAAAACTCCGTTTTTGTGCCGGTATCGGCGGGATCGGTTTCACCGATGACCTCAAGCGGCTCGGTCGTCTCGCCGCGCTCAAAACTGATCTGATAGATTTTGCCGTCCCGCTTTACCGTAACGCGCATGGCCTTGGAAAGCGCATTGACTACAGAGGCACCGACGCCGTGCAGACCGCCGCTGATGCTGTACGCGCCGCCGCCGAACTTACCGCCGGCATGCAGCACCGTGTGGACCACCTCAACCGTCGGTATTCCGGCGGTCGGGTGCATGCCGACCGGTATCCCGCTACCGTTATCCTCAACAACGATGCTTTTATCCGGGCGCAGGGTCACCCACACATCTGTGCACCGTCCGGCCAGAGCCTCATCTATTGAGTTCGCCACGATCTCATATATAAGGTGATGCAAACCGCGCATCGTCGTGTCGCCGATGTACATGCCGGGGCGCTTGCGCACCGCCTCGAGTCCTTCCAGCACCTGGATATCTCTCTCGTCGTAACGCGCCGTGCTTACCGTGCTGAAGGCATCCTGTGAATTGAGTAGAGTCGCATCCTGCTCGGATTCCTCGAACGGTTCGTCGCCGTCCAACAACTCCTGATTTTCCTGACGTTGTTCTTCCTCTAAAATGATGTCCTGATCTTCTTTGTCTCTCGTCATCTTTTATCCTCTACGCTAAATCCACAGGCTGTGCCGACGGCTTTTTTGCGTCTTTTTATTCCTTCAAATCCTCGTAATTATATCATGCAACTGCATGGAAAGCCAGAACGCAAGCCAACCGAACGCCCGACCGAACGCTCACCGGAAGCGACTTCTTCGTCTCTGTCTTTCGTGCCATAAAGTCTATAAAAGTGAAGTTTTTATACCTTCTAGGAGGAAGGGAGAAGTGTTCTTTTAAAGGTGTCTCAGCTTTTCTCGAGTCGCTGGCGCAATGTCTCCGGGCTCAGGGGACTAAGCCAGACCCCGGTCAGGGTAAGGACGGCCATTCGGGGAATTTTATCGCCGATAATATGCAGAAATCCGCTGTCTTCGTACATTTTCAGGAGCTTTAGGTTGGTTGGCTGCACCGACTCGGCGGACAGTAAGTCCAGGTCGAAAACGCCGATAATGTTCTTTGCCGACATAACGATATCTGCTCCGATATTTACGTACATCGCCATTCCCTCATTCCGAAATGTCCGCCGTAACGACGCTCTCTTCCGGGACGACTCCTTCGGGAAAAACTTTGCCGTCTCGAACGAAGAAATACGCAATATTCGTGGATGTGTCCGATAGTGACTGCCAGTTAAGGTCGAACCAATCCCGATCCGTACAGGTAATGAGCACCTGAATATCTCCGATGCTATCCATCAGGGCACGACGGCGGACGGAATCCAACTCGGATAAGACGTCGTCGAGCAGAAGAACGGGGGCAGTACGGGTCACTTCCCGCATCAATTTTATTTCCGCAAGTTTGAGAGCGAGAACGGCGGTGCGCTGTTGACCCTGCGATGCGTAGAGGCGCGCATCGACACCGTCAATTTGAATTGTTAAATCATCGCGATGCGGCCCGACTCCGGTCCAGCCGCGCAGGACATCGTCGTCGACATTGGCGGACAGTCGAGCAAGTAGTAGGCGGCTGATCTTCTCCGTTTCCGGTTCCGCCGGGTCGGGAATCAAGCTGCGAACCGACGGACGATACTCGATGCCTAGCGTCTCATCACAACCGGCGATTGACGTATGGTTTTTTTCGGCATAGGCGGAAAGACGATTGACCACGGTCTGGCGGCGCTGCATTATTCGCGCCGCGGCCAGGGCATACTGCTCATCCCATATACTGAGTTCCAGACGGCGTTCACGCTGTTCTCCGGAAGGAAGATCGCGAAATAATTTCAGGAGGCTGTTACGCTGCGACAACAGACGATTAAATAATTGTAAATCTCGAAAATAGGCCGGCCACAACTGTGATATAAACATATCTAGAAAGCGCCGCCGTACCGACGGACTACCGCATATAAGTTGCAGATCCTGCGGAGAAAACATAACGGTATGGAAGAGCCCGACCCAGTCCGAAGAGCGGCGAATCGGAATATCGTCATGCCAAAAGCGGCGACTTCGCCCGCTTAAATCACAGGCCAGCGCGACCGATTCCGCGTATTTCCCTTTTTCGGCAAAAGAGACTTTTATGTAGTATTTTTCGCTGCTCCGACGCACCAAGTCCTGATCCCGGGCCGTACGATGGGATCGGGCACAAGAGCACATATACACAGCCTCGAGGAGATTGGTTTTTCCCTGACCGTTCTGTCCGAAAAACAGATTGGTTTTTCGGTTTATTTCTAGATTTAGACTTTCGTAATTGCGAAAATCACGCAATTCCAGGCGTGCTATTTGCATTGCTCTCCGTTTTCGACTCCGCCCTGTTTAGGGTTGAACGCTACGCAAAGGCAGGAGGAGATAGAGCCATCCGTCACCCTCCAGTGGCAGGAGGACCGTCGGACCGACCATACCGGTGAAGGCCATCTCAATTTTCTCCTCATCAATTGCTCTCAGGGCGTCACAAATATAGTTAGGATTGAAAAAGAGATTGATTAATTCGCCGGTTACGTCCACTCGAATGCTCTCATGGAAAGTGCCGCGGCTCGAGGCAATATCCATAATCAACGTCTGGTTGTCAGGCGTCGAGATCTGTACATTCAGCTTGCGATTATCCTCGGGAACAATGAGCAACGAACGTTCGATAGCGGCCAACATCTCAGAGCGGTTAACAGTCATGCGAGTCGTCGGCGCTTGAGGAATAATGCTCTCGTAATTGATATAGTCTCCCGAAATTAGCGGCGAACCGACACGAATCGATGGAGTAGCAAAAACAATGCGATTACCGCTGAGAGCCACCTTCATACGATCGTGACGGAAGGAAATCGAAGCCAGCTCGCGCAATGTACGGCCGGGAACATTAAAACTCATCTCGGGATACTGCTCTTCGTCCGTGCTACGCCGACGCCGCAGGGCCATGCGGAAACCATCTATTCCGACGACATCGAACTTAACTCCATCGCTGTAGAAGAAGCATCCGCTGAAAGTCTGGCGCACGGTCTCACTGCTGGCCGAGAACAAGGTTCGGCGAATCATGTCAATCATTGCGGGCAGAGGCAGATCGATAACCTCATCTGTCTCCAACCAATTGACCGGCGGATAGATATCTCCTGATTCGCAATAGATATTGTACATACCCTGACCACTCTCGATGATCATCATCGTCTCTTCACGCAGATAAAAACTTACTCGTTGCTCGTCGAGTTTGGCAATTATCTCTGATAAAAAACGTGCCGATACAACAACGGATCCGGTACTACGCACCTCCGCCGGCGTGACTGTTTCTATGCTGATGTCACCGGAATATCCGGTTATTACCACGCGGGGATCTTCTCCGTCAAAGGCCTGAATCAGCAAAACCTCATACATCGCGTTGGGAGACTTGGCAATAGTGGCCTTTGCCGCGGCCGAAACACCTCTCCTTATTTCTTCAAGAGAACATATAAAATGCATAAAACTCGGCAAGACAGAGAAAGAGCCTTACCTGCCTCCTTTTCGTTCTGATATTGTTGTGCTATTTTACCATAAAATATAGCTTGCGGCGTTAGCGGTATTTGGTATGTTTCATCTTTGCTGCTTTCTTAGTAGTATCTTAATCAGTGCAAACATGATATTTTCGGTCCAGAGAGAAAATATATAAATCATTATTTAATAATATGGTTTTATTCTTATTCTTCTTATACTCTGTGGATAAGTGGGATAAGTGCTTTCGTGCCTTATT
Source organism: Clostridiaceae bacterium (assembly GCA_012800515.1). Taxonomy (GTDB): domain Bacteria; phylum Bacillota; class Clostridia; order Saccharofermentanales; family Fastidiosipilaceae; genus JAAZIX01. Next base: position 19,386 of record JAAZJE010000053.1, on the reverse strand, counting down.
TTCCTAGGCGTTGCGCATCCACATTTTTGGGGATAAGTTTTTTCCGTGAGAGGGATAAGATGTGGATAAAAAGGATATCTTAGTTATCCACATAAACTTATACCAATTATCCACAAAATGTGGATAACTTTTGAGGTAAAAGTCCTCTTCAAGGAAAAATTTCCGTGTAAAGAATTCTAGCGGGCAGAGATTCTCTTCTTTATGTCTTCAATATGAGAGATGAGGTCGGTATTTGCGTTATCTATCTCTTTTTTAATTTTTTGGTATCCATGCCGGATTGTGGTGTGGTCGCGATTACCGAGAATCTGGCCGATGTAGACATAAGTATCATCGGTTATTGTTTTGCAGAGATACATGGCGATTTGACGCGGTTCGGCGACTTCGCGGCTACGGTTCGAGGATCGCATCTCCTCGAGAGAAACGTTGTAGTAGCGGGCGACAACTTCGATAATTATTTCCGAAGAAGTAGTTTTCTTTGCGGCGGGATGGATTATGCCTTTAAGGGCTTCCTTGGCGATGTCGAGGGTTATGGAGCCGGTTAGGATCCCGTAGGCCAGAACTGTAGAGAAGGCGCCTTCGAGCTCACGGATGTTGGAGACGATATTAGAAGCGATGTAGTCGATGACGTCGAAACCTATGATCGAGCCGTTTTGTTTGGCGAGATTTTCCAGGATGGCGACGCGGGTCTCGTAGTCCGGAGACTTAATGTCAACAATCAGACCGGAGGCGAAACGGGTGCGGAGGCGCTCTTCAAGTTCGTAAAGACGTTGCGGGGGCTTATCGCAGGTAATAACGATCGAATTGCCAGCTTCGTAAAGAGTATTGAAAGTGTTAAAGAACTCGATTTGCATCTGGTCCTTACCTTCCATAAACTGGATATCGTCGATGAGCAGAATGTCGCAGTTTCGGTATTTGGCGCGGAATTCGTCGTAACGGCGTTGATTGATTGCCACCCGTATAAATTCGTTAAAAAAATATTCACAAGTTACGTAGAGAACGTGTCTGTCCGGCGTATTGTCTTGCGAGTGATTACCGATCGCGTGCATGAGATGCGTTTTACCGAGGCCGGAGCCGCCGTAAATAAAGACCGGGTTGAACTGAGGTCCGCCGTTCGGTTTGACCACAGAAGTGCAAGCGGCGTAGGCAACTCGATTCGAGTCACCCACAACGAAGTTCTCAAATGTGTAGTTGGAATTAAATTCGGAGCCGTTGTCCAAAAGATCGGATTCGAGCGAAGGGCGGGCGGAAGGATATGAAACCGGAGAGCCTTGTGTGTCCGGAGCTTCGATTCGAACGGTGAATTTTATCGGAATAACCCCGGTTAAAGCCGCTTCCATTTGCTTGCGGTATGTGTCGGCGTTTTCCTTCACAAGACGATTAGGGGCCTGAAAGGTCAAAATTCCGTCTCGTGTGGAGACTGGTTTAAGAGGAGCTATCCAACTGTTAAAGCTGATTGCCGATAATTCATGAGCCAGAAATTCCTTGGCTTTTTCCCAAATCTCATCAAGGCGGATGTCCATTTCGCGATAAATCCTCTTCTTTTTTTGCCACATACAAAAAAGCGCTCCGAAGACGGGTCGTTTTTCCGCGGGATGTGTTATTGTATCAAAGAGCGGGGAAATAAGAAAGTAATTTTTTTTGCTTTTTGTCCCGAAAACAGGTGAAAAAGGGATAGGTATGGGAAAGACTTGGAGAACAATCGGTCGGTGGGTTATCGTAATTATGGCGGCAGTCTATATTGTGCTTCTGATTCACTTTACTTTTTTTCCTTTTCCCGCGTCGGAATCTCGCGGACAACAGACGACGGAAGAAATCATGGCCGCCGTTGAACTGGATCCGCTGGACAGTATCCGCCGTAGCCTCGGTCATGTTAATTGGGGGTTGGGGCGTGGCAATCGAGTTCCTTTGCGTCTCTTTATTTTCAATCACACCGGGAATTTGGTCCTGCTGATGCCTTTGGCTATGTTTTTGTGTTATTTTTTACCGCCGAAAATCGGGAAGCTGCGTATTTGGCTGATTTGCGGCCTGGTCAGCGTCGGGATTGAGCTGGCGCAGTTGGCACTCTCGCTGCATTTCGGCTTGCGCTATAGGGTGGTCGATTTGCTCGATATAATCGAAAACGTGTTGGGCGCCGGCCTTATCCTACTTATTGCGACGATTATCGGAGCGCTCGGGCGGAGGTTTCGTTCTGCTTACCGTCGGCGTGCTTCGCGTACCACTTTGGACGTGAAGAAAGATATATAATAACGCTTAATGCATGTAAGCGCGGCTCAACGCAATGCAAACTGACAAGGTGTAATTTATACAGGAAGAGGAGGTAAAGATAATGGAATTCGAATATGAAGCTGGAATAACCAGTGAAGCAAGGAAGTTTCAGGCGGCGGAGCAAGGCGCAACGGGAGCGTCGGTTCTGTTGGCGCGCAGTGAAGTGCCCGAGGAACAGACGTGGAACCTGTCGCTGATTTTTCCGGATGTCGCTACTTGGGAGGCGGATCTTACCAAGCTCGAAAACCTGAGCGCCGCTGTGGCGGCATTCAGAGGACGCCTGGGCGAGAGCGCCGCGGTGCTGGCCGACTGCGTCGCTAAGTATGAAGATTTTTACCGGACGGCAATGCACGTCGGCGTTTACGCGCATCTGTACCACGATCAGGATACGGCGGCCGAAGAAGGATTGCGACTGTATTCACGCTTCGGAGCGCTAATGGCGCGGCTCGGGAGTCGGCTTTCTTTCATGCAGCCCGAGCTGGTTGCGGTGGGCGCCGAACGGCTACGCGCCTTTTTGGCCGAAGAACCGCGTCTTACGACAGCAGCACGCATGTTGGAGGATGTAATTCGCCAAGCCGAATACACGCTCTCTGAACCCGAGGAGCGCCTGTTGGCGCGGGCCTCCGAGGCGATCGACGCTCCTTCGACGATCTTCTCGCAGCTGAACAATGCCGACCTGAAGTTCGGCACGGTTATCGATGACGACGGAAATGAGATTGAGCTGACTCACGGGCGTTATTTGCAGTTAATCACGAGCTCCAAGCGCGAGGTACGGGCCGGTGCTTTCAAGGCGACTTGGGAGGCCTACGGGGCGCTGAAAAACACGCTGGCAGCCAGCTTCGCCGCACAAATGAAAAACGATAATATGTTGGCGGAGATCCGCGGCTTTGAGAGCGCGCGAGCGCAGGCCCTGTTTGCAAATGAGATACCCGAGACTGTTTGGGAGAACCTGGTCGGAGCCGTACGGGAGCGACTGGATCTGTTGCACGAATACACGGCAATGAGCAAGCGCTTCCTGGAGCTCGATGACTTTTATCCGTATGACCTGTACCCGTCTTTGGTTAAGGAAGTTAAGCTCAAATATACTTTCACCGAGGCGATGGATCTGCTCTGCGAGGCTCTGTCTCCGCTGGGCGAGGAATATATCGCCAATCTGCGCCGTGCTGCTGACGAGCGCTGGATTGACTGGGCGGAAAACCGCAACAAGCGTAGCGGGGCGTACTCGAGCGGCTGCTACGGCACCCCTCCCTACATTCTCATAACATGGAAGGGGGGTCTCGATGACCTCTACACCTTGGCACATGAGCTGGGTCACAGCATGCACAGCTATTTGACCTGGGAAAAGCAATCGCTACTCAACGCAAATTACAGTATTTTCCTGGCGGAAATTGCTTCGACGACGAATGAGATTCTGCTCACCGAGCACCTTTTGGCCGCAAATGCCGATCCGCTCGTTCGGCTTGCGGTGATAAACCACTATCTCGATGGATTCAAGGGTACTGTTTTCCGGCAGACCCAATTCGCCGAGTTCGAGCATGCGATGCATAAGGCGGAGGCCGAGGGAACGGTGCTGACCGCCGACTATCTCATAAAATTCTACGGGGATTTAAACCAGAATTATTACGGTCCGGCACTGACGCCTTGTCCGGAAATCGGGCTGGAGTGGTCGCGCATTCCCCATTTCTACCGTGCCTATTACGTGTATCAGTACGCAACCGGCTTCAGCGCCGCTACGGCTTTTGCCAAAGCAATTCTTGAAGAAGGTGCGCCGGCGGTCGAGCGCTACCTCAATTTCCTGCGGGCGGGGAATTCGGCTCCTGCCGTGGAAGTTCTGCGGACGGCCGGCGTCGATATGACTACCCCCGAACCGGTACGAGCAGCCCTGGACGTCTTTGAGGCTTATCTCAAGCAATTTATAGAACTGAAGGAGGCTCAGCAATGAATGAAGGCAGATTGTTGATTATCAGCGAAGATGCGCACTGGAAGGCTTCTCCTTGGCGTGGAGAAGTTCTGTGCCGCCTGTCTAAGATCTTCGAGCAGGATATTCAGGTGCGAGAAGTAGATTCGGCTATCGTCGGCGATTTTTGCGTGGCGGATCTTTTTACCGCGGATGATAAGTTCCGGCCGATCGGCGAATATATTGCCGAAACTGCTAAGGTGGGCGAGGTTCCGGAGCAAGCTCTGCAGGTTCTGCTTCTCTTCAAAGGAGTGACGGATGCGCGGGCCGGCGCGGCGGCAAGCGAATTAAAAGGACTCGCGGGGGCGCGGAGCACTGATAGGGGTGCGTTCCTGCCGATTACAATACAGTCTACGGAGACAAATCTCGGTTGGTCCGTTACGGAGCTGACCGAACGCGTACAGCGGGAGGATACATTGATGAAACAAGCAAAACAACTGCATAATACACTCTCTTATGTCGACACGCTGACCAGGGAGCATTTCACGCCGGAAACGTGGAAGGAAATTTATGAGGCCGCTAGTGAGGCGCGATATCTGTACTTTACACTCGATGAGAGTTGTGAGACGGAGGTAGACGCGGCCCTCGAACGCCTGAATGAAGCGCTGGAGCATGCACAGCTGAAAATCGAGGGACTGGAGACAGAGGAACATGTGCCTAATCGGACACTCGAAGATATACTTAATCGTTATTCCTGTCGTAATTTCGGACAGAATCCGATCAACGACGAGCAGATGGAATGGTTGCGCAAGGCAGCGTTGGCAGCTCCTACCGGGATGAATCTGTGCCGGACACATTATTCCTTTGTGCGAGACGCACGCTTGTTGGAGCGGGTGAATCGCGCCTGTCTGGCACGCGCTCGAGAAACCGATAATCATGCGTTGTTGCGGCGGATTGCCGGACGGCACAGCAGCTTCCTGTATAATGCGCCCTTAGTGGTCTTTATTACCGCTCCGTCCGGCGGGGCAGACGATGTGAACGCCGGCATCGGTGTTCAGAACCTATGTCTGGCCGCGGAATCACTGGGGCTGGGCAGCTGCATTATGGGGCTACCGGCACTGGCCTTTGAGCGTCGGAACGCCGTCGAGCTCAAGGAAGCATTGGGCTTTCCGGAAAATTATGAATTCGTGATTGCGGTGGCGATCGGAACGAAGAATATAGCCGGAAAGGCACACAAATGGCGGGAGAGCCAGGTGAAGATTATTGACTCCGCACCGCCGCCGCGGACTTAGGGCACAAGACGCCGTTAGGGCTTCTGCCTGAACGCCTTTCGGCAACTTTGCAACTAACGTCCCTGCGACGGCATCGGCAACGCTATTCGGCGGGACACAAGCTGTAAAGTTGTCGAAAAGAGCATCGCCGATGCCCAAAACCCCGTCGCCAGCCACCAAAACCGCGCCGCCTGCTTCCAAAAACATCTGTTAGTGCCTCCAGCGCCACGGGCTTTCGACAACTTTGCAACTAACGTCCCTGCGGCGGCATCGGCAACGCTCTTCGGCGGGACACAAGCTGTAAAGTTGCCGAACAGAGCATCGCCGATGCCCAAAACCCCGTCGCCAGCCACCAAAACCGCGTCGCCAGCTCCCAAAAACATCTGTTAGCGCCTCCAGCGCCACGGGCTTTCGGCAACTTTGCAACTAACGTCCCTGCGGCGGTATCGGCAACGCTCTTCGGCGGGACACAAGCTGTAAAGTTGCCGAAAAGAGCGTCGCCGATGCAGGCAAGTACCCGAAATCCTGTAGTTGACTGTGTAAAAGCTGAAATAGCGGGGAATGGACTGGATGGTTGGTGAGGGGAGAGCGGTTTTATTTGTGAGTGGCGGTTTGTAATTGTGATTGTGAGCTGTTTGTGAGTGGCACTGTGCGCGGCCCCGTAGCCCAATAAATAAATGCCGCTTGCATAAAGTCCGTCTTTTTGGATAGAATGAGGCGTACAAAGATTGGGTTGAGTCCAGAATAGGTATATTCCGGCCGTCCAGGCTTAATATTTGCATAAGGAGTAGTCCTGAGTGGATGAAAGTGACAGTATACGCCATCTGTTTTCGTTGATTGGCGTACGTATCGAGATCGTGACTGCGTCCGCTACAACTGTTGTATACAGCGCACCGACGGCGGGGCAGATTTTCGGGGATATCCTTCTGATTTTATTGCTGGTTCTTCTTAACGGTCTGTTTGCCGCCGCCGAAATGGCGGTTATATCGCTGAATAAGAATAAAATAGAGCGTCAGGCCGAAGAGGGAGACAGAATCGCTTTGCGTCTCCAGCGGCTGATTGCTAATTCCGGGCGTTTCCTGGCTTCGATCCAGGTCGGCGTGACCCTGACCGGATTTCTCTCCAGCGCTTTTGCCGCCAATCGCTTTGCCACCTATCTGGCGCACCTGATCGATCCGACCGGCGCCAGTGCCTGGATCGAAAGTATTTCGATTATCTTCGTTACCCTGATTCTCTCGTTCATCTCACTGATTTTTGGCGAGTTGGTTCCGAAGCAGATTGCTCTGCGCCACCCCGAGATCCTCTCACGCCGCCTTTCGGGTACAATGCGGAGTTTCAATATCATTTTCCTGCCGCTAACCAAGTTGCTCGATGCGACGACGCGGGGAGTGCTGCGTCTGTTCGGCATCAAGCCCGACGACGCCGCCCAAAACGTCACAGAAGAGGAGATTCGCATCATGGTTGACGTGGGACTCGCGGCGGGTTCGATTCACTCCTCGGAAGTGGAGATGATCGAGAACGTCTTTGAATTTAACGACAAGGAAGTCTCGGAGATTATGACGCACCGAACAAATGTCGTTGCGCTGGAAATCGAGGCGGAGTACGACGAAATCATCGATGTGGCGGTCAATGAGCGCTTCAGCCGAATTCCAGTATATCGCGAGACGATCGACGATATCATCGGCGTGCTTTATGTCAAGGATATGATGCGTCACACTATGCGCGTCGCCGAGCGCATTTTTAAGCAGCAGACGGACGACCCCGGAGAGACTCGAACCGCCGATGCCGACCTGACACCGGATTTCCGGCTCGAGGCGATAATCCGGGAGCCGTTCTTTGTCCCGGAGAGTAAAAACATCAACGACTTGTTCTTCGAGATGCAGCATCGCCGTATTCAGATGGCGATCGTTATTGACGAGTACGGCGGAACCGCAGGTATCGTCACGATTGAGGATCTGCTGGAAGAGATTGTAGGCAGCATTCAGGATGAGTATGACGAAGAGGATCTGGAAATTGTGGAGAATCCGGACGGAAGCTGGACGATTGACGGATTGACCGACTTAACGGAAGCGTCGCGCAAAATCCCCGATTTTGTTTATCCCGAGGAGGACGATGACTACGACACGGTTGCCGGCTATGTAATCGGTCTGTTGGGCTATATTCCCGATGCGGATTGTGAAGAGCCGGCTTCGGTTCAGGTCGGCAGGATGAAGTTCACCGTCCTGCAAATGGAGGAAAGGCGCATCGCCAGCCTGCTCCTGGAGATTGTTCCGGAGCAGGAAGAAACGGAGGATGACGTAACTGACGAGAGTGAACGCAGCAGTCGAGGGGCAACGCCGGACGAATAAAAGTCCTGTGTTGAAGATACTGCGTTAGTGGTATACAGTGCAGATTAGAGCGTTGGCGCAGGGAGAAGCGGCGCGCAAGAGAGAGCGCGTAGTGGAACGGCGCCACTTAGATGGAGTGAAAAGATGGCAAAAAACGGACGGCGCATAGCTTTTGTGTGGCTGGAGGACCAAGAGCGCGATATGGGGCGCCAGACCGTTAATCTAGATCCTTACGGTCCCTTTGATAGAGTCTTTGTCGAGCAGGAGAACAAAGATGTCGCCGGAACATTGAACTGGCCGTCACTGGCAGAACGGGAGAAGCTGATGGAATACGCTCGACCGGGAGATGTTGTTTTCGTAAACTGTTTTTCCTGTTGGAGCGCAAACAGTATAGATTTGGTTTCGTCCTTGGATCGGTTGCAGGGGAAAGGCGTTGACATTGTCTTCATTGAGCCGGCCCTGGACACGCGTACGGAAGAGGGGCGCCGCATCCTGCGACTGGTAAGAAGCCTCGTTTCCCTGGATGCCGACTACGGGTCGCGTCGTCGCAAGGCTGGCCTGAAAAAAGCCAAGGAAGAAGGGCGTCCATTGGGACGGCCGCGCGCTCCTTTGCCGGAGAAATTTTCGCAATTGTGTTTGGCCTGGGTGGAACGGCGAATGACGGCGCAGGAAATCTGCGAGAAATGCAATATGAAGCTGTCGACATTCTATAGCCGGGCTCGTCGCCTCGGTTTTTACCCTCAAAACGCTTCGAAAGACAAGAAGAAACGGGAAAAGACAGGAAAAGAGGACTGAACCGGCGTTACTTGATTTCAATAAATCCCGATTCAAATAAATTACGAATGAGTGTATAATAGCGTTTCTGTTTTTAACGGAGGTAACCTATTGTGAGTAAAAAAGGAGCGCGCAGTTTGCCGCGACATAAAGAACGAAAGTACGAGGTTGCTCGTCGGGAGCGCGACGAGCGGCTGGCCGCCCGGCGGTCGAAGGACGGCGGTTATAAGCCGATTTCCCCCAAGGGGCGAGGATGGCGAATCGCCCTGCCGATTATCATTACGGTTCTGGTTGTGGCGGCGATACTTTGGATTTTGAGCGGGCTGGGAGTTTTCCGGTCGGCATTCCCGGTTTTGCGGATCGGCTCGCATAATGTCTATGCGGCCGAGTACAATTATTATTGGAATAATATGCGCTATTATTATGACCAGCAGGCATCGTACGGAATGTTGCCGCAGGATGCGAGCGGACGACTGGATCTCAATTCCGGGGTCGGGCTCGAAAGCAGTGAGAGCAACACGTGGGGAGATTTTCTGGATAAAGCAGCAGCGGAGAGTATTCGGGATATTTATATCCAGTCCGACGCGGCTCGGGCGGAGAATATAACGCTTACTGATGAAAATCGAGCTGAGATTGACGATTTCTTTAATGAGCTTAGCACGCGCTATGGTGGGCAGTTCGGAGCGGATAATTATCTGGAACAAGTATACGGGCGCAGCATCACGACGGCGGTTTTGCGGCCGATATTGGAGCGTTCCGCGCTCGCCGGTCAGTACGCCGAGACAAAAAGAGCCGGTTTTGCCTTTACGGACGACGAGGTGCAGGGATATTATGGCGACCATAAGGATGCTTATGATGAGGTGACCTGGCATCAGCGCCTGTTCAAGCCGGCGGCGGTCGGCGCTTCACCGACTCCGTCAGTGAGCCCGAGCCCGGCGGTGACCGGCGGCGTAACGCCTGCGCCGACCCCGACGCTGTCCGCTGCCGAGCGGGAAAAGCAGATTGCCGAGAACCTGGCCAAGGCGAAAAAAGAAGCCGAGGATTTCCTGGCGGCGATTAACAGCCCGGAGGAGTTCGCCAAAGAGAATGCCCGTCTCGACGCGGAGGCTAAGAAGAACGATTCCGAGAAAGATTCCAAGGATGATTCCAAAGCCGAGCCTGTCGATACCAGCCTGATGTCCGAACAGCGGCTCAGCTCAATTTACCAGAAGGAGATTTCCGGCTGGCTCTTTGACACCGAGCGTAAGCCCGGAGATAAGACAGCGGTCGAAAGTAGCGGAAATGTCTATGCGCTGTACTTCGTAGAGCGGAAGCGAGCGGAGACGGTATTGCCGCGGATCGGCTATGTCGCTTGGGGAGTGAAGGAGCCGAATATTCCGACACCGGTGCCAACGCCCGGAGTGACGCTCTCCGCTAAAGAGCAGGAGGCGCAGAAGACCAAACTCGATGAACAGCGCGAGACGGCACTCAAAGCTGAGAAAGAACGCTTGGCCAAATTAGCGCAGGAGGTGGTCGAGAAAGCCACCGACGAGACAACTTTTCGGGGAGCGATAGAAGTGGCTCTAAACAGCGGCGCGACCAACGGAGATGTGCTGGAAAAGACACTGCCGTCCTATTTCTCGACGGAGGGGCGCAAATGGGTTTTCTCCCCCGAGCGCAAGGTTGGCGATGCGACGGTTTTGGTCGAGGCAAATACCGTAGTTATGTACTACTACCTTGACCCCGGTACGCAGCAGCAGTGGCATTTCGAGATCACCGAGCAGTTGCGGGAAGAGGCCTACAGTAAGTTTATGGAAGATGCCCGGTCGTCCGAGAAGTATAAAATTACCGATGGCGGTTTCGGAGCACGCTATATAGAGCGCAAGTAGAAGGGCAGCTTTTGTACAAAATCACGAATTTTTTCCGGTGAAGACCGAATAATTCCAGAAAATATGCAAAAAAAAAGGCCGAAAACGACCCGAGCAAAAAAAGCTTTGATCGTTTTTCGGCCGAATGTTACTATATGCGTTGCGCTGAAAATGGCGGCAAGTGCCCTTTTTAGCAAAAGCGTCTGCTTGGCCGGCGCAGTGAACAGAAGTTTAAGAGAGGTAAGAGATGATACATCCTGTTAAGTTTGGAAAAGCCGAGCGGCATTCCTACTCCCGCCTGACGGAGGTACTGGATATCCCCGACTTGGTGGCGGTACAGCGGGAGTCTTACGATTGGTTCCTTGAAGAAGGGTTGATGGAAGTGTTGCGGGACGTTTCCCCGATCACGGACTTTGCCAAGACGATGGAATTGTCTTTCATAGCGACGGAATTTGACCTGAATAATCCGACCTATCCGATGGACGAATGCCGTGAGCGCGACGCCAATTATGCCGCTCCCTTACGCATGAAGGTTCAGCTTCATAACAAGAATGATAACAGCATAAAGGAGCAGATGATTTATATTGGGGAATTCCCGATTATGACCGATACGGGTACCTTTATTATCAACGGTGCCGAGAGGGTAGTCATCAGCCAGCTGGTTCGATCTCCGGGTGTTTATTTTTCAATTACGAAAGATTCGCGCACCGAGCGGCGCCTGTTGGGTGGGACAATTATACCGAACCGCGGTGCTTGGCTGGAGTACGAGATGGACAACAAGGGCGTGCTCTATGTCAAGGTTGACCGTTCGCGCAAGATACCGCTGACGGTTCTGCTACGCGCACTGGGTTACGGTACGAACGAGGATATTACCGCCGCTTTTGGTTCCGGCGACCTGATTATGGCCACGCTCGAAAAAGACCAGACGACCAATCGGATCGAAGGGCTCCAGGAGCTGTACCGTAAGCTGCGTCCCGGCGAGCCGGTGACGATTGAGAGCGCCGAGCAACTGATTCGCAGTATGTTCTTCGACCGCCGCCGCTACGATTTGGCGAAAGTCGGCATATATAAGGTAAACAAGAAGCTTTCCCTCGCCGCCCGTATCAAGGGGCATCTAACTACCCATCCGGTCGTGACCGCATATGGTGAGATCCTGGCCGATGCCAATGAAGTTATCACGGATGCGCTCGCCCACCGGATTCAGAACGCCGGTATCAATGAGATCGTGATTAAGGTACGTCGCCATGAGGGCAGTGTCATCACCGAAACATCGACACTCTCTCCGGTCATGGGCAACGATCGCGTCGAAATCCTTCCCTGTCTGGCCAATTTCTTTACCGCCGGGGAGCTTGAAGCTGTCGATCCGGAGGCGATTGGTCTGCACGAAATGGTGCGTTTCCGCGTCCTCAGCGAAATTATCGAAGAAGTCAAGGCCGGCAACGGGGATGTCGCGGCCGAATTGATGGAGCTTATGGAGCAACGCGCTTCCGAACTCTGCCCGCGTCATCTGGTTGTCGAGGATATTCTCGCGACCGTCAGCTATCTGGTCGGTATCCCCGAGGGTATCGGTCATACCGACGATATCGACCATCTGGGGAACCGCCGTGTCCGCTCGGTTGGAGAACTGCTCCAGAACCAGGTTCGCATCGGCTTTGCCCGCATGGAGCGGGTGATACGCGAGCGTATGGGCACGATCTCGGATGCCTCAGCCGCCACTCCGCAGACGCTGATCAACACTAGACCGATCAGTGCCGCAATTAAAGAGTTCTTCGGCTCTTCGCAATTGTCGCAGTTCCTCGACCAGCCCAATCCGCTGGCCGAGCTGACGCATAAGCGCCGCCTTTCGGCTCTCGGCCCCGGCGGTCTGAGCCGCGACCGAGCAAATTTCGAAGTCCGCGACGTTCACACTTCGCACTACGGACGCATCTGCCCGATCGAGACTCCGGAAGGACCGAATATCGGTCTGATCAACTCCCTGGCCACTTACGCACGGATTAACCGCTACGGCTTCATCGAAACGCCTTTCCGCGTCGTCGACAGTGCGACCGGACGTGTGACGGATCAGATTCGCTACATGACGGCGGATCAGGAGGACAATTACTATATCGCCCAGGCCAATGAGGAGTTGGACGCGGACGGCTATTTCCTCTCCCCAAAGGTCACGGTGCGCTGGCTCGACAAATTCCTTGAGGTCAATCCGGCAGAAGTCGAATATATGGACGTTTCGCCAAAGCAGCTGGTTTCGGTCGCCACCTCGCTGATTCCCTTCCTCAGCAATGACGACGCCAACCGTGCTCTCATGGGCTCGAACATGCAGCGTCAGGCGGTACCGTTGATTCGCACCGATTCGCCCATCGTCGGCACCGGCATGGAATACCGTGCCGCCCGCGACTCGGGGACCTGCGTCATTGCCCGTCGCGGCGGCGAGGTCGATTCCATTTCCTCCGACCAGATCGTTATCACGACCGGCACGCTGGAGCAGGACGTCTACCGTCTCTCGAAATATCGTCGCTCCAACCAAGGTACCTGCGTCAATCAATTCCCGCTGGTCAAGGTCGGTGACCGGGTCGAGAAGGGAGAGATCATTGCCGACGGAGCCTCGACCGATAACGGGGAGTTAGCGCTCGGCCGCAATGTCCTGGTCGGCTTTATGACCTGGGAAGGCTATAACTATGAAGACGCGGTCCTGATCAGCGAACGTCTGGTTCGGGACGATGTCTTTACTTCGATCCATATAGAGGAATATGAGTGCGAAGCTCGCGATACGAAGCTGGGGCCCGAGGAAATCACTCGTGAGATTCCCAACGTCAGCGACGATATCCTGGCGCATCTCGACGACCAGGGCGTGATTCGCGTCGGCGCCGAAGTAGTGTCCGGCGATATCCTCGTCGGAAAGGTTACACCGAAGGGTGAAACCGAACTGACCCCGGAAGAGCGCCTCTATCGGGCTATCTTCGGTGAAAAAGTCCGCGAAGTCCGCGATGCTTCACTGCGGGTTCCGCACGGGGAGTCCGGCATCGTGGTCAATGTCAAGACTTTTACCCGCGAGAACGACGACGAGTTGAAGCACGGTGTCAATCGCATGGTGCGTGTCTACGTCGCTCAGAAACGCAAAGTCTCGGTCGGCGATAAAATGGCCGGTCGTCACGGAAACAAAGGCGTCATTTCCCGGATTTTGCCGGAAGAAGATATGCCTTTCCTCGCCGACGGCACCCCACTCGACGTGGTTCTAAACCCGCTAGGCGTGCCTTCGCGTATGAATATCGGTCAGCTGCTTGAGGTTCATCTCGGGCGGGCGGCGCAGATCCTCGGTATTAAGGTGGCTACCCCGGTCTTTGACGGCGCCAGCGAAAGCGATATCAGTGAAATCTTTGCCCGGGCCGGCATGGATCCCGACGGAAAGACAGTTGTCTATGACGGCCGCACCGGCGAGCCTTTCGATAACCGCATCACGGTCGGCATCATGTACTACATGAAACTGCTCCACCTGGTTGACGACAAAATCCATGCCCGTTCGACCGGGCCGTACTCGCTGGTGACTCAGCAACCCCTGGGCGGTAAAGCTCAGTTCGGCGGTCAGCGCTTCGGGGAGATGGAGGTCTGGGCGCTCAAGGCCTATGGAGCCGCCTTCACCCTACGAGAGATCCTTACCGTCAAATCGGACGATGTCCGCGGACGTACGCGAACCTATGAGGCGATTATCAAGGGAGAGAACATACCCGATCCGGGCATTCCCGAGTCCTTTAAGGTTCTGGTCAAAGAAATGCAGAGCCTGGGTCTCGATGTGCGGATCGAATATCAGGAAGACGAGGCGGGCGACCGTCTACCGGGCCGTGCCCCAACCGGCCTGCCCAGCGTATTCCTACCTGACTTACAGTCCGATCCGGGAGGTCGCGGCTACAGCACCGGCCAATTAAACAAGGACGGCGAGCTGAGCTTCGACAATCTCAGCGCAATGGAGCTTTACAACCGTCTGGGCAAGCATCTCGACGCACAGATGGAACTGCAAGCGGAAGAAGACGAGGAAGATTAAGGAGAAAACGATGCGCGAGCCACGCTACGAAGAAAGAAATATCGAATCGATATCTATCGGCTTAGCCTCACCGGAAACTATCATCAGCTGGTCCAGCGGCGAGGTCAAAAAGCCCGAAACCATAAACTACCGCACGCTTAAACCTGAAAAGGATGGTCTGTTCTGCGAACGCATCTTCGGGCCGACCAAGGATTTCGAGTGCCACTGCGGGAAATATAAGAAAATCCGCTACCGCGGAATGGTCTGCGATCGTTGCGGCGTCGAGGTCACCTATGCCCGCGTCCGGCGCGAGCGTATGGGTCATATCCAGCTGGAAGCGCCCGTGACCCACATTTGGTACTATCGCGGCATTCCCAGCCGTATGGGCCTGATGCTCGATATGTCGCCCAAGACGCTGGAAAAGATTATCTATTTCGCCTGCTACGTCGTTTTGGATCCCGGTGATACGCCGTTGGAAAAGAAGCAGTTACTACTGGATAGGGAGTATCGCGAGGCACAGATGGAATACGGTCGTCAGGCATTCGTGGCCGAGATGGGCGCCGGTGCAATTAAGGCTCTCTTGGCCGAGATCGATGTAGACGAGCTCTCCCGCGAACTGCGCGAGCAGTTGCCGACCGCCCGCGGACAAAAGCGCGCCCGGATTATCAAGCGCCTCGAAGTGGTTGAGGCCTTCCGTAAATCCGGAAACCGTCCCGAGTGGATGGTTCTCGACGTCATACCGGTGTTGCCGCCCGATCTGCGCCCGATGGTGCAGTTGGATGGCGGTCGTTTCGCGACCTCGGATCTCAACGACCTATATCGTCGCGTGATTAACCGCAACAACCGCCTGAACAAACTCCTCAGCATCGGTGCCCCCGGCATTATTGTCCGTAACGAGAAGCGTATGCTCCAGGAGGCGGTCGATGCCCTGATCGACAACGGGCGCCGCGGTCGTGCCGTCACCGGTGCCGGTAACCGTCCACTAAAGTCGCTCTCCGACCTGCTCAAAGGCAAGCAGGGCCGCTTCCGCCAGAACCTGCTCGGCAAGCGTGTCGACTACTCGGGTCGTTCGGTTATCGTCGTCGGCCCGGAGCTCAAGCTCCACCAGTGCGGTCTGCCCAAGGAGATGGCGATCGAGCTGTTCAAGCCCTTCGTTATGCGCCGCCTGGTTCAGGACGGACACGCCGCCAATATGAAGGCAGCCCGATACATGGTTGAGCGTGCCAGCAATATCGTTTGGGACCTCCTGGAGGAAGTTATTGCCGATCATCCGGTGTTGCTGAACCGCGCCCCGACCCTGCATCGCCTGGGCATCCAGGCTTTCGAGCCTATTCTCGTAGAAGGTCGGGCGATTCAGCTCCATCCGCTGGTCTGCACTGCCTACAACGCCGACTTCGACGGCGACCAGATGGCCGTTCACGTACCGTTGTCTGCCGAAGCTCAGGCCGAGGCCCGCTTCCTGATGCTTTCCTCGAATAACCTCCTCAAGCCTCAGGACGGTAAGCCGGTCACGGTGCCGACGCAGGACATGGTCATGGGCTGCTATTATCTCACCACCGAACGTGAAGGCGAGATCGGAGAGGGACGCCTGTTCTCCTCCTTTAACGAAGCCACAATGGCTTACGAAGGGGGACATATCGGCCTGCATGCCAAAATCGGCATCCTGACCGAGCGGGAGATCAACGGCGAAAAGCGCCGCCGGGTCGTTCACGATACCTACGGACGCTTCATTTTCAATCAGATCATCCCCCAGAACCTGGGCTTTGTGAATCGCAATAACGAGGAAGAGTGCTTCAACCTGGAGTGCAGCTTCCGGGTTGACAAGAAACAGCTCGGTAGAATTATCGACCGCTGTATTCAGATCAATGGCCTGCACGCTACCTCTGAGATCCTTGACAAGATTAAGGATCTCAGCTTCCATGCTTCGACCCGCAGCGGTATCTCGATCGGCATTTTCGACATGGTTATTCCCGATGTCAAGGAAAGCTTCCTGGGCGAAGCCGAAGAGAAGATCAATTTCATTACCAAGCGTTTCCGCCGCGGTCTGCTGGATGAGGATGGGCGCAAAAAGCAGGTGGTCGAGGTCTGGCGCCAGACGACCGACAGCGTCGCCGACGCCCTCAGTCAGAGCCTTGGTGCCGATAACCCGATCCATATCATGGCCGACTCCGGAGCCCGCGGATCTATCGCTCAGATTAAGCAATTGGCCGGAATGCGAGGTAACGTTGCCGACACTTCGGGTGAGATTATCGAAATTCCGATTAAGTCCAACCTGCGCGAAGGCATGAACGTGCTCGAGTTCTTTATTTCCTCGCACGGTACCCGCAAGACTCTGTCGGATACGGCGCTCAAGACCGCCGACTCCGGCTACCTGACCCGCCGTCTGGTCGACGTGGCTCAGGATGTGATTATCGAAAAGGAAGACTGCGGCACGACCGAATACATAGAGGTTACCGAACTGGTTGCCGGACGCTCCGGAGCCGCCCGTCGTACAGTTAAATCACTGCGTGACCGCATCGTCGGGCGCTATGCCGCCATAGACGTTCTCCATCCGGAGACCCGTGAGGTTATCGTTGCGGGTAATGAGCTGATCACTCCCGCCCGCTCCGACATGATCGTCGCCGCCGGAATCACCAAAGTTCCGATTCGCAGCGTTTTGACCTGTCACTGTCGCCACGGCGTCTGCGCGCACTGTTACGGTCAGAGCCTGGCCAGCGGCGAAACCGCTGTTAAAGGCGAGGCCGTGGGCATCATCGCGGCACAGTCTATCGGTGAGCCCGGTACGCAGTTGACGATGCGCACCTTCCACACCGGAGGTATCGCCTCGGCCGACGATATTACGCTGGGTCTGCCGCGCGTTGAAGAGCTCTTTGAGGCGCGCAAGCCGAAAGGCATGGCCATTATGGCGGAGATCGGCGGCGTGGTGACGATTGAAGAAGTTTCGACTTACAGGCGCGAAATCAGAATCACCGGATCAAACGGCGCAACAAAGACCCTTGCGATCCCCTTCGGCACCCCGACTCTGGTCGCCGACGGCGATGTCGTTGAGTCCGGCGACCTGATCACCGACGGCTCGATTAACCCGCACGACATTATGAAAATCGGCGGCGTCGCGGCGGTGCAGCGCTATATCATTTCGGAGGTAATCAAGGTTTATAAAAACAACGGCCAGGAGATCAACGATAAGCATATTGAGATTATCGCCCGACAGATGATGCGCAAAATCCGTGTCGAGGACCCGGGCGACACCGAACTGCTTATGGGCAGTCAGGTCGACATTTTCGACTTTATCGATGCAAACAAGGCGATCGAGCAGGAGGGCGGACGCCCGGCAACCGGCCAACGCCTGCTACTGGGAATTACCAAGGCCTCGCTGGCGACCGACTCATTCCTCTCCGCGGCCTCCTTCCAGGAGACCACGCGGGTGCTGACGGATGCGGCGGTCAAGGGAAAGAGCGATCCTCTGTACGGACTCAAAGAGAACGTCATTATCGGCAATCTCATTCCGGCCGGCACGGGTCTGCCCGAGTACCGCAAGGTTACGCCGGTTCCGGTTATACGCGAGAACCGCGAACTGCTGCAGCGCGAATATGACTTCGACAACACTCCGTACGCACAGGCTCTGGAACGCCAGCGTCGCCTGGAAGAAGAAGCCGCCGACCTCAAAGCGCAGGCGCGCGAGCTCCTGATCTCACGCTCAAGGGATTTCGATGATCTCGGTATCGACCCGACGGACGAAACAGTAGATATGGCAGACATCGTTGCCGAGGTCCAGGCGCATGCGGCGGGGCCTTCACCGGAGGATCTGGTCGACGCCGCCGCACAGTGGCGCGAATCGCAACGTGACGGGACAGGCCTGCCCGGAGACGGGATGCAGGTACCGGTCTTTTCCGAAGTACTGCGTGAGATGAGTGATGCCGGAGATCAGACCGGCAGCCTTGCCGCATACAACTCCACGCTGCAGCGTCAGCAGGCACATGTCAAGGATGGCCTGCCTCCCGCCGCACTGGGGACAACCTCGCAGCTACATTTCGGTGAGCCGAGCGATGCCGAGAATTGGGTTATCGACGACGGCACCGGCAACGAAGACTAAACATAGGCGGGATCTTTTGAAAAGTATGACTCGTAAATCCGGCAGACTCGGAAAGCAGGCTCAGGCCTGTCGGCGGTCTGCCGGGTTTTTTTTGCTTCTGCTACTGATCGTCCTATCGCTTTTGACGACGGCCTGCTCCCGCCTGCCCCTGCCAAGCGGGGACTCCGGTTCGGTTTCGCCTGCTGTTACCGAGTCTCCCTCTCCGACCCCGACGCCGGCTCCGACCCCTACCCCGACGCTGACGCCGACGCCGACACCGACGCCGATGCCGACCCCTACCCCGACGCCCGAGCCCACAGTGCGGATTCGGATCGGGATGGTCGGCGATATGCTGATGCATGATCCCGTAATCCGCGGCGGCGCCACCGGTGACGGCAGCTATGATTACAACTATATGTTCGACTATCTGCGTCCGGAGATTGCTAAGCTCGACTACGCTATTTTCAATATGGAAGGTACTTTCGGAGGCGCACCTTACAAGGGATTCCCACTCTTTTCAGCACCGGATGAGTTGGCCGAGGCCTGTGCCGCGGCCGGCTTCCATTGTGCGGTAACGGCGAACAATCATATTCTTGACCGCAAAACGGCGGGTCTGCAACGGACCCTGCAGGTTCTGCGGGCGGCTGGCCTGGATACGGTCGGAGCGCGCCTTACGCCGGAAGAATCGCCGATTCTCATCAAGGAAGTTAGCGGGATAAAATTAGCGATTAGTGCCTATACGTGGGAGACAATCCGTCAAGGGGAAAATTCCGAGATCCCCGCTATCAACGGCCTGCGGATGACGGAGCTGGACCGTCAACTGGTTGACAGCTTCAGCGAACAGTCGAAACCGCGCGATTTCAAGGCCGACTCGGTACGAGAGATTACCGCGCGGGCGGAACAGATGCGTGCCACCGGGGC
>JAAZJE010000052.1 GCA_012800515.1 Clostridiaceae bacterium | reverse complement strand
TTCAGGAAGCTGCGCAGCGGCTTACACGGATGGAACCAACCCTGAGTCGCGTATCTGTACGCCCCGTGCTCCAGCCCCTCCGGAACAATCTCACCTTCCGTGATAATGAGGTTGAAATGATCGTTCATCGGCGACAAATTCACCAGCACAACCCGCCCGGGTCGGTAGCAATTGTACATGGCGACCGTATTGCCGCAGGAATTGTAATTGAATTTCATATCCGCCAGCACCGGCTTCCACTGCGCCAGACGCGGATTGCTCTCACCCATGTGACTGAGCAGAATTATATCCCGCTCCCAATCCGGACAGAACATTTCCGTGAATGTCGTATCCGGATAGTGTTGAATC
Source organism: Clostridiaceae bacterium (assembly GCA_012800515.1). Lineage (GTDB taxonomy): Bacteria > Bacillota > Clostridia > Saccharofermentanales > Fastidiosipilaceae > JAAZIX01. The sequence goes on along the minus strand of JAAZJE010000052.1, from coordinate 6,943 downwards.
AGTGCCCCGACCAGACCGGCGGTCAATACGTCACCTTCACCGGCATAACCCTTGCCCCGTTCCATAATCTTGCAGCATTCGATAAAGGGCATCTTCGGCAACCCACATTGGTCCAAGGTTAAAAAGTTAACGGTACAGGCATCGAGTTCCAGAGCTTCCATCCAGCGGCGTACGGCCAGTCCGGAACGGGTCGCCTCCCGATATTCCCGTTCAAAAGTAATCTCGACATCGTATTCGCGTCGATCGCGGCCGATTTCGCGATCGATATCCTCTTCCGTAACCTGCGCCAGGTAGTCCCGAACCACATCCGGGGTCATATATTCGACAATGGCACCGATATCCCGCGCGTAGCGCTCATCGGAAATAAGAAAATCCCCCATACCCGGGAAAGCCCCGCCGACGGAGCCGACTCTCATCCGACGAAAAGCCGCGGCGGTCGCGGCGGCGCGACACAACCCCACGAGTTCGTCCAACACGCCTTCCTGGGAAGCATGGCCGACACAGAGAAAATAGGGACGTCCGTTACGGAGTAGCAACTGACACATGTCCTGGACACCGTGGATACCGTGATTCGCGCCAATGCGATTCTCCGTGGCGGCGGCGCTGATCAGGCCGTAGTCCGGAGTTGTATCGAAGACAATCAGCGGCGCGTCGAGCTTCAGAAGAGCCTCCGTCGATTCCAACGAAGGCGAGTAGGCCAAGTGCTGGGTGATGACCGCATCCACACCCTCGGCATTGAATTTAGCGGTCGCCCGCTCGAACTCCTCCCGCACGCGGCAAACCTCGCCCGCCAAAACAACCTCTACGCCCCGATCACGAAGCTCGGCGATCATTTCATGCATATAGCGAACCATTGGATCGCGATATCGCGGGTTACTATCGTCGTATAACTTTATGTATAGGGGAAGATATCCGACTTTGATTGATTTCATTTACATTACGTCCTTTCCGTCTGCTTCCTCATAATTATACGTTAAAATTCCGTTCCGCAGTACTTTCGTGATTCGGCGACCGCAGATGTTGTTGGTACTCTTACTTGTAAATTCTGCTTTACAATCAGCATATTTGTTCGGTTCGCGCAAAATTTTGCTTGAAAAGCTATTGTGAATATATGATATAGAATAGTAGAACGTGTTCTAAAAAGAGCGTGTTAATTTCCTAAGGAGATCGACAAACAATGAAATCGTCCAGAAAACACTTATTTTTGCTTTTAACCGTAATTGCTTTAATTGTGGTCAACGCATTCGCTCCGGTTTTTGCCGCACCGCCGGAAAACTACAGGGTAGAGTTCTACGGAGACGGAGTCCTTTATACTTGTGATGAGCTTGAACCCGGAACCATGCTTCCGGAAGCACCGATCATCCTATCCACATATTTTCCGCTCAGTCGGTCAGGGCTTTTTCTGCGCCGGAAGTTTCCAGCTGGCGGATACTTTTGGATCGCGATACGAATAATGCGGTAATTACAAAGCCCGCTCCGGCAATGATCAATAAAAATCCTATTCCTCTTCCCGAGCCGATCCCGATAAGCGCGCCGACACTGTCGGCCAGGAACCCGCCGGCTTTCAGAGCCGGTTCAAAAACGTAATCGGCCAGCACTCCCGACAAAATGTAGGCCAGCACAAACCCCAAGTGTGAAATCAGCGATATTAAGCCCCATACCCTACCATGTTTTTCGTTGTCGATGGACTTTCTGATGAGCGCGTCGAGGGCGGCGTTCGCATACGGCAACGCGGCAAAGAAGATGAAGCCGAAGACAACTATTAAAACATTAGAAGAGTCGCCAGGAAGATAAGAGCCGCCACGCCTTTGGATTGAATGATGACCTGCCAGCCTTCTTTCAGGTCTTTGACGAAGCTCAGTTTCTTTTTCTCTGCCGGTTGGGCGGCCAGAGATTTTCGGACGGAGAGGGTCGCTATAATCGTTAAGAATATCGTAAAGATGTCAATAAGGAGGGCGGCTGTCTAGACCATTGCAACATCCAGGGCGGAGTTCGTCAGTTGCCATACATATACGCCGAGGCCGAAGGCGGTCATACCGGAACCGATAGTCGCGATCAGGTCACCCAGCCATAATATCAGGAATTTCCGAAAACCTTTGCTTTTAGGCATGCCTTAAACTTTCTGCCCGAACAATTTGTTCTGCGCCCGGATAAACGAAACCGGATCCGTTGCCACGGTCCGCTCCGGCAGGGGTGTATCCGGCTCAGTGCGGCGCATCTGCCGCGTCAAGATCCACGGCGCTTCCAGCGGCATATAGCCGAAAGATTCCGGGTCGGCGGCAAAGCGGCGCGCCGCTTCTTCCGCCCCGGCCGCAATCCGTCGACGCGCTGTAACAGGGGAGAGATGTATCGCCGAAGTCTTCTTTTGACGATATTCCGGCCCGGTCAGTTCGGGGTAGCCGTCGTCCGGGGCAACGCCGCGCTTGACCGCCACCGTCACAACTCCGGGGGTCAATTCTTCGGCTTCCGCACAGAGCGCCCGCTCTCCCGAGGCAAAAATCGTCGGGATGCCCAACTCCTTGGCGCACAGAGCTAATTGTCCGTACTCGCCGATCGGGAAGCCGTTGGCCGTGAACTCCAGCACATTGCACGACTGCGTATGCGTCAGGTGCGAATTCGGCGTTCCGGCGCGGGCGTGCTGCCCGACAAAAGCGAGGGCGTCAAAGCCCTGATCCAGACCCCAGGGGTAAATCGGCGTGAAATGGCCGCGGAACAGTTCCGCCCGCTCGTGCAACAGCTCGGGATTAATCGCCCCCGGTCCGTGCCCGTCAACCACAAAGAACTCCGTGAAGCCGCCGGCGATAAAACCTCTGATCGCCGCATTCAGTTCCAGCGTCAACAGGCGCTTCGCCAACTCGTAGTAGCGCGAGTCCGATCCGGTATAGTCATTGAAATTAATTATCCCCGCGACCCCTTCCAAATCCGTCATAATCATCAGTCTCATTAAATGACTCCTCCCGTAATTCCGTCAACGTAGCCTTCTGACAAAACTGTCTTTCCGACTGCAACACCCGAATTTTCGCAATCGGGCGCGACTGGCGGCTTAATAAGAGTTATACCTCAATTTGTGTTTATAGTCTATAATGAGGAGCAGTTGAATTACGAAAGGATCGACTGATACACATGCGGAAAGAAATAGACCCATGCAACCTTGAACTCTTTGAGCGGCGCGTCGCACGCCACGAGCAATGCTCTGCCAAGTATACGATTGCCCTGCGTGCGGGCAACCGGGAGACCATACCGATGTTTGTTGCCGACACCGACTTCGTGGCCGCTCCGGCAATCCGCGAGGCGGTCCTGGAGGCTGCCGAATACGGTATTTACGGTTATTCGGTACTGCCCGACGGCTATTACGAAGCCATCTGCGGCTGGCAGGAGCGTCGTCACAATTGGAAGCCGAATCCCGACTTCATACTTGAAACACCAACTGTGATATGGGGACTGAGCATGGCTATTCAGACTCTGACCGAACCGGGCGATGCGGTTATCATCACGGAGCCGGTCTATGCCCCATTTGCAATGCTCATCAACAGGCACGGTCGTAAATTGATCCGCAATCAGCTTTTCCTTGAGGAACGTCGCTGGCAAATCGACTTTGATACCTTTGAGCAGCAAATCATAGACAACAATGTCAAAGCCTTCATTCTCTGCAACCCGCACAATCCGGTCGGTCGCGTCTGGACTATTGATGAATTGCGGCAGATCGGCGCGATTTGCGCCCGTCACGGCGTATATGTCATCTCCGATGAGATCCACGGTGACATCATTTACAGCGGATATCAGCAGCATTCTTTCATGTCTGTTTGTCCCGAATTGGCCCCTCAGGCTATCGTCCTGCACGCACCCAGCAAAACCTTCAATATGCCTGATATGAAACAGGCGCACATGTTCATTCTGGATACCGAACTCCACGACCGTATCCGCGCCGCCTACGATATGAGCTTTATTTCCGGTGCCAGTCTTATCGGGCGCCGGGCCTGCATAGCAGCCTTCACACAGTGCGATGATTGGTTAGATGACCTAAACCTCTATCTGGAAGGAAACCGCGACTTCGTCATTGACTATTGCCACACTCACCTGCCGCAGGTTCCGATCGCCCACGCCGAGGGCACCTTTATCCTTTGGCCCGACTTTAACGCTCTTGCTGCCGAAGTCGGCATCGCACCCACCGATGTTAACAACTGGCTGTTGAAGGAAGCGAATGTTCTCCTCTCCGAAGGAACAGATTTCGGCGTCGAATCCGCAGGCTATCAGCGGATGATAATCGCCACCCAACGCTCGGTAGTTGAAGAGGCCCTTAGGCGCATTACCGCCGCCGTTGCCGGAGCTTGAGCCGATCGATAAACTATGCTGCCCTTCGATGGGAACGGTTAAATCGTAAATTAATAAAGAGTTCGCTACAGTTAGACCCCGGTGACAACTGTCTTATATACGCCGTCTTCGCATTATTCGCTGTTTTGCCAGCACCGACGGCACTGCGGCAATAAAATTTCCCGGCTCTTTTTTCCTTTCGGCAACTTTGCAACTTTGTAGCCTGAGGCCGCGCCTGCCTCCGGTGTCTTTCGGCAACTTTACAGGTTGCGTCCCGCCAATAAATTTCCTTACCTGAAAAATCTGCAAAACTGCCAAAAAGAGCGGTGAAAATACCGGAAAACCAGTGTTAGACTATCCTATCTCAGTTTTCTTTCGGCAAGTTTGCAACTATAGCGCCCGCGCCGACCCGGAAATGGTCTCCAGCGGGACGCAACCTGCAAAGTTGCCAAAAGCGGTGCTGAAAACTCCCGGGAAATACCATTAGACCATCAACGCCTGTAGAAGTTGGCGGTTCGCCGGGCAGGACGGCGATATGTAGTATCGTGCATTAACACTCTCAAAGGCCTCTCCCATCCGATGCATGGCCAGGATAACTCCGTCCGGCCGCTGACAGAGAAATGGGAAAAAAGAATTTACCGCCCGCAGTTGGGGCAAAGGGTTTGCAAAAATTCCCTTGGAAAATGGGGAATTACCGCCGGACCCCCTCCGGCTACTACAACATCGTATTTATCCAGTTCGTTAGTTTTCTCAAAAAGCATGGCGTTCTCCTGTCCCGCACGGGTGTGGCCCCATGTGGTTTTTGCTAACGTCCTTTTCTCCAGTGATTATACTGTAATTTCTATCGTCGCTTTGATTTCTTGGAAAAGGCTACGGATGGTGCGATTGAAGTTGAAGCAGTCCAGGGCGGGCATAACATCCGATTCCTGTTGCCACATGTAGAGCAAAGTGTCCTCAAAAACAGTCTCGGCCGATTCGCACTCCCTGCTGATCAGCAGTCGTAAGGCAGTTGCCAGGCCGTGCCAGATCTTCAGGTGAACCTCCAGTATGCGCCCGCCCAGAGGTAGTTTCGAAACGGAGGAAAAATCAATTCGTTGGAGCATGCCCTCGGTTAGCTTTTCTATTTTTTCGCAAAGCCGGACTTTATCCGTAGCCGACTCTTTCATCTCGGGAACATCCTCAAAATTCAGCTCATGGCTCAAGTCGGAGAGGGTTTGTAAGTTGCGCAAAACCATGGCGGCTTTTGCTCCGTAAAGATCTGCGAAGTAGGCGTCTATAATTGCGGCGGTATCGGTCTCGCCCCAAAGCGTGCGAGCCATTACCGTAAAACCCATCGCATTGGGCGCCATAGCTCGCTGTACCTGACAGCTCATGTATCCGTTAAAATTCAGAGACTCCAAATTATTGATGTCCTCACCCAGGATGGTCGCGATCCGGACACCGCCGATATCCCGATAGTGCGCCCACATGTAATGATAATCGAAGATCAGGCTATCCCCCCGCCCGACCTCGTCCCAGGCACGGTAAAAGCCCAAATTCGCGGCGACACTGCGGGGCATCTCATTCCGGTTGCGGTGATATTCCGGTGGTGCCTCATAGCGATCGCTGTAGAACGGCTCGCGATAAGTGCGCGAAATCGGGGCAAACATCATCACGAAACGTTCGGGGTTCCGGATCTCACCCTCCAAAGGCGGCCAGAGCAAATCCGAATAGATAATAAAACAAACCTTGATGTCAATCCCCCGCTCGTCAAATTCCGCATCAATCTCGTTCAACAACATGATGTACCAATCGGCTGGTCGTCGTGTCCGGCAGTTTTCACATTCGCACTGATTATTGCTCCCATCGGCCAACCAAACGTGCAAGATATCGATATCGGGATGACGTTCAACATAATCGCCCATGTAGGTAACCATCAGGCGGCGCGTATCGGAGCGCGAATAACACAGACTCGTGTTCAGGGGAACACCGTGGAAGAGTTCGCGCCGACCGTCGATTTCGGCCAGCTGCTCCGCAACCTCAGACGCAATCTCTCCCTTCCAGGGGTGCCATTCATAACCGGGGATTCCGAGCGGTTCACAAGTCCATCCGTGCCCGACGGCATGATAAATCAAGCCGCGTCGAGCAATCTCCTTGACCGCCATAGCGGTATAGCGCCGCGCCTCATCGACTGTAAATTCCTCTTTTGAAGCGGCGTGCGGATGACCTTCATGCCTGTACCAACGCTTGAAGAAGGTGTAAGCTTCCTGGAATTGGATGAAGTAACTATTCATACCCTGCTTGGGCAAAAAGTCGATAGCATCAATGAGGCCTTCGATGCTGTTCGCTCCCTCAATGCAGACACCGCGGTGTCGATAGCGCGGGCGCTCCCGCACGACTACCGACGTCGACGCCAGATCGAGCTCGGTCGGGAACAGTTCGCCGGCTCGACCCGGGAAGAGAAAACGACAGCCCAATTCCTGCAAATAGCGGTAAACCGCGATCAGTACGCTGCGCGAATTCGATCCGCAGATCGTGCCGTTGCCGCCGATCACGGCTATATCGATTGCGTCATCGTAGGGATGGGGTTCCGCAGATGTTTCGAAAGCGGAAATCAGCCGGGGGTGAACCGCGAGCTTTATCTCCCCGCTAC
>JAAZJE010000051.1 GCA_012800515.1 Clostridiaceae bacterium | reverse complement strand
TGTCCGCAGAAGCCGTGCCAGGGATCGAAAATATTGTCCACCCACTCTTTTTTGTGCGGAGCGCGGCAATCCGCCGTCCTTGAGCCGTCGACAGAGCAACCTTGGCGGATCTCCGCCCCCCAAGGTAGGTGGACAAAAATTGCGATGTCCGCAGAAGCCGTGCCAGGGACCGAAAATATTGTCCACCCACTCTTTTTTGTGCGGAGCGCGGTTCTCCGCCGTCCTTGAGCCGTCGAGAGAGGGACCTTGGCGGATCTCCGGCCCCCAAGGTAGGTGGACAAAAATTGCGATGTCCGCTGGAGTTGTGGTGACGTCCGCGCTAACAGGTTGCTGGCGTTGGAGACTGTTGGCGAAGTCGACGTGGCGCGGTCGCCCTAGTTGCGAAGTTGCCGAAAGAAGCCGCGGTGGAGCCAGCGGCAAATCGCCGATCATCGCACAAACACCGCATTGGGGAGCGCCGCATTGGGGAGCGCCGCATTCGCGCCGCCCCCCTGCCTGTTGACAGAAAAAATCGGGCCTGCTACAATTTACCGCATTAGCACTTTAGCAGGCTAAAGTGAGAGATAAGAACGAGTTTCCGAGCTAAAGTGCTATGCAAAGAGCGCGTTGCACGACACGGCAGTGAGCCGACCTAGCAGGAACTTGTGTAGCGGCGCAAGAGTTTGATGGAGGAAGATGTGATGAATAAATGGAAATATTTCTCTCCGGAAGGGGTTCGGGATTTACTGCCGGCGGAGTTTTTGGCCGAGGAGGAGTTGCGGCGGCGTCTGACCGAGTATTTACATCAGAGCGGTCTGCGCGGTCTGGGAACACCGGAGATCGAGTTCTATGATCTGTATGCTTCGGGTCGCTTTGCGCCGCAGGAGGGACTGTTCAAGTTCATTGACGAGCGGGGGCGGATTCTTTGCCTGCGTTATGATGGTACGATTCCTCTGGCTCGGGTGCTGGGGACTTCGTTGCGGGAGCATCAGTTGCCGGACGGGTTCTGGTATTTGGGTTCGGTATTTCGCTACAACGAACAGGGCGGTGGGAAATTGCGTGCTTTCCAGCAGGCGGGCGTCGAGCTGATCGGGGCCGGCGGCACGCGGGCGGATGCCGAGGCTTTGCGTCTGGCTTCCGGTTTTCTGGCGGCGACCGGGTTGCAGGAATATACCTTTGCGCTGGGAGAGGTCAGCTACTTCAAATATTTGCTGGAAAATTGGCAGTTGGCTGGCGAAGCGGAAGCCGCGATTATCGCCGCGGTGCAGAGCCAGGCTGTGGCCGCTCTGCCGACGCTGACCGCAAGCTACGGACTGGGCGCGGATATCGTGCGGGCTCTGGAGATGATTATGACACGCCGGGACATCGGCGTGTTGGAGGACTTGTCGGCATTGGCGGGTGATTCCCGGGTGCGGGAGGCGCTCGATAATCTCGGTGCGGTCTATGCCGCGGTGCGACAGATCGATCCGGAGGTGAATCTGGTTCTGGATCTGACTTTGCTACAGAGTATGGAGTACTATACGGGCACCGTCTTCAAGGCCTACGCGCCGGGACTGGCCTATCCGCTGCTCAGCGGAGGACGCTACGACAATGTGCTGGCGAACTTCTCGCGTCCGGCGCCGGCGACCGGCTTTTCGAGCAGCTTACCGTTCATTCTGCGGGCGCTCTCGTGGCAGGCGAAGAACCGGGACGAGGATGTCCTCGATATTTTGGGCGTGAGCGATAAATTGCGCCGCGCCAGGATATATTACGCCCTGCCGGCTTATAATCGCGCAGTGGAATTGAGCCGGGAACTGATTGCCGCCAGTTTGCCGACATTGCTGGACTGGGAGGACTATGATCCGGATACCGCCGAGGCTGTGCGGGAGGTCAGCGACGATCTGCTGCTCTATGTCGATCTCGACGACTGCCGGGTGCTGAACGGCGCGGACTTTGATCTGAGTCGTGGAACGGACAGCTTGGCGGGAATAATCGCGCGCTACGCGAAAGGAGAGGCTTAAATGGACAAGAATGGGAATGGACTGCTGACGATAGCCTTGCCGAAAGGACGTCTTGCCGACAGTACGTATGGACTTTTTGTAGAAGCGCAGATTCAGTGTCCGGATCCGACCGAGGCCGGGCGGAAGCTGATCCTGACCGATGAGGAGCTGGGTATTCGTCTTATTTTGGCGAAGCCGACGGATGTGCCGACGTATGTTGAGTACGGCGTGGCGGATATGGGCGTGGTCGGTCTGGATACTTTGTTGGAGGCGGAGCGGAATCTGCTCGAGGTTCTCGATTTGGGGATCGGGCGCTGCGCGCTATGTCTGTGCGGGGATCCGAAATTGCTGGATGTTTGGCCGAGTCTGCCGCATAAGCGGATCGGGAGTAAGTATCCGCGCTATACGGAGCGCTATTTTATCGAGCAGATGCGCGAAAGTGTCGAGGTGATTTATCTGAACGGCTCGGTGGAGCTCGCACCTTTGTTGAATTTAACTGATATGATAGTTGACATCGTTGAGAGCGGGCAGACACTACGGGAAAACGGTCTGGTGGTGTTGCGTGAGCTGACGCCGGTGTCGGCACGGCTGGTCGTGAACCAGGCGAGCATGCGGATCAAGCAGGAGCGCATCAATGGGATTATTTCCGCTCTGAGCGCGGTGGTGAAATAAGCAAAGCCCGTCGGAATGGCGGGTTGTTATTGAGGACTGTTGAGGTATATGTACAGAGTAATCGATTTTCGGAAACGGAACGGGACAGTGCGGGAAGCGGCGGTTGAAGGAACGGCTGTCGCTTCAATTGCGGATGTGCTGACCGAACTGGGGCGCGGCGCCGCGTCCGAGCGTCCGGATTTGCGGGCGCGGGTCGCGGAGATTATCGCTACGGTGCGGGAGCGCGGCGATGCGGCTCTGGCCGAGTATACGGCGCGCTTTGACGGTGTGGATGTCCCCGCGGACGGCCTGAAGGTGAGCGAGGAGGAGATTGAGGCGGCGGTTGCCGGTCTGGATCCGGAGCTCTACGCCGCTATGCAAGCGGCGGGCGAGCGGATTCGGCGCTTCCACAGCGCGCAGATGGCCGCGGCGGAGGATGTGTGGCAATACGGTTCGGGGAGCGATCCCGGCAGTGCTATCCGCCTGGGCTGGTTGACGCGACCTTTGCGGCGAGTCGGCATCTATGTGCCGGGCGGTACGGCGCCGTTATTCTCGTCGGTTCTGATGAATGCGATTCCGGCCGTGGTGGCCGGTGTCGCCGAGATTGTGATGTGTGCGCCGCCGGGGCGGGACGGCAGGATTCCGGCCGTGACTCTGGCCGCGGCGCGGGTGGCCGGCGTAGATAAGGTCTTTGTTTGCGGCGGTGCCCAGGCGATTGCGGCCATGGCCTACGGCACGGCGACGATTCCCGCCTGTGACAAGATAGTCGGTCCGGGCAACGCCTACGTTGCCGAGGCCAAGCGCCAGGTCTACGGGCAGTGCGCCATCGATATGATCGCCGGGCCGTCCGAAGTGATGATTGTGGCGGATCGAAGCGCCGATCCGGCCTATATCGCCGCGGATCTCCTGGCCCAGGCCGAGCATGACCCGCAGGCCCAGGCGATTCTGGTCAGCAATGAGCCCGAACTTGTCGAAGCCGTTCAGGCTGAGTTGGCACGCCAATTACCGCTCTTGCCGCGCAGTGATATCGCTGTTGCCGCCTTGGCGAATAGCGCCGCCGTTTTAGTCTATGATCTGGAAACAGCCTTAGAGCTGGTTAATGCCTACGCCCCGGAGCACCTTGAATTGCAGGTAGAGCCGGAAAAGCGGAACGAACTGTTGCCGCGGATTAATAATGCCGGCGCGGTTTTCATGGGCGCGTACAGCGTGGAGGCGCTGGGCGACTATTGGGCCGGTACCAATCACGTACTTCCGACCGGGGGGACGGCGCGCTTTTCTTCGGGTCTCTCGGTTCTCGATTTTTTGCGCCGCATGAGCGTGATCGACTATTCCGGTGCCGATTTGAGTCGCGAGGGCGCCGCCGTCGTGTGCATGGCCGCGGCGGAAGGCCTGGAGGCTCATGCCAATTCGATTCGTTTGCGACTGGTCGCGTTGCGGGCGTCTGCCGATGCCGCTGACCCGACCGGCGGGGATGTTGCGACGCAGGGTGACGTTGCGTTGCCAACCACGGATTCGTCGGCTGAAGGAAAAGAACTTTGGTCTGAGCTGGCTTTGTCATTGACGCCCTATATCCCGGGCGAGCAGCCCTCGGCTGGGGAGGTTGAGCGGATTATCAAGCTCAATACCAACGAACTTCCGTTTTCCCCTTCACCCAGAGTCCTGGCGGCCTTGGCCGACTTTGACGGCGAATCCCTGCGGCGCTATCCGGACTATAGGGCGGCAAAATTGCGCGTCGCGTTGGCGGATTTGGAGAATAGTGTTGCCGCAGCGACAAACAGCGCCGTCGTAGCGGAATATGCCCGGTCCGGGAAGAATGATTCCGATCTTGCGCCTTTGACCGCCGAAAATATTTTTGTCGGCAACGGTTCGGACGAAGTGCTGGCCTTTGCCTTTGCCGCTTTCGGGCGCCCCGCAGCCGGACCGATACTGCTGGCCGATCCGGGTTACAGTTTTTATCCCGTTTACGCCGACTATAATCGTCTGCCGGTCAGCTATGTAGGTCCCTTTATCGACCGACCCGTCGATGTGTGTGGCTTTGACCGCCCGGGTAGCATGGTCGTTCTGGCCAATCCCAACGCGCCGACCGGCGCCGGAATAACTCTGAACGAGGTCGAACATCTGGTCACTTACGATCCGCAGCGACTGGTTCTGATTGACGAAGCCTATGTCGACTTCGGCGGCGAGACCGCGGCGCCGCTGGTCGGGAAATACAACAATCTGCTCGTCGTCAAAACTTTCTCAAAATCACGCGGTCTGGCCGGTTTACGGCTCGGCTACGCGATCGGAGCACCGCAACTGATTGCCGCCCTGGTAACGATCCGCGACAGCTTTAATTCCTACACGGTCGGCAGCATTGTCCAGACCTTGGGCATAGCCGCGGCCGAGGATCGAGAATGGTGGCGGGCGGCGAACAAGCAAATCATGACAACCCGCGCCGAAGCTGTGGCGGAGCTGACCGCGCTCGGATTTGCGGTGGTCCCCTCTCAGACCAATTTCATTTGGGCGCGCTATGCGGGCGAGCCGAAACTCGGCGGTCGGGAAATATTCACGGCTTTGCGAGCCAAAAACATCTGGGTGCGCTATTTCTCGCGTCCGGAGCTGGCGGATTATCTGCGAATCACGATCGGCACGGCGGAGGAAATGGCGGCACTTTATCGAGCTTTAGGAGAAATCATTAAGGAGAAAAAAAATGAAAGTTCAGAAGGCTAATTTAGAAGCTTCGGGCGGCTACGGCGTAGCACGTTGTGCCGAGGTGGAACGTAAGACGGCGGAAACGGCGATCACCGTACGCCTGAATTTAGACGGAACCGGGGAGGCATGCATTGACAGCGGACAGGGCTTTTTCGACCACATGTTGCAGCAGGTGGTTAAGTTCAGCCTGATAGATTTGGAATTGTCCTGCGCGGGCGATATCAAAGTCGATTTCCACCATAGCGCCGAGGACATCGGTCTGACCCTGGGCACGGCTCTTGCCGAAGCTTTGGGCGAGCGGCGCGGCATCCGGCGCTATGCCGATGTGCGCGTGCCGATGGATGAAGCCCTGGCCGAGGTTTGCCTGGATTTTTCGGGGCGTCCTTACCTGGTTTTCCGGGGTGAATTCAGCCAAGAGCGTAGCGGTGAGTTTGAACTCTGTTTAGTTCGCGAATTCCTGCAGGGGCTGGCCCAAAAGGCCGGACTGACGCTGCATGTTAACCTGCTCTATGGATACAATGCCCATCACGAGGCGGAAGCGATATTCAAGGCCTTAGGGTTAGCTCTGCGTAAGGCACTCTCTAAGGATGAGCGTCGCGACGGTATCCCTTCGACTAAGGGCAGCTTGGTATAGGAGCCGCAAATGATTGTTATACCCGCTCTGGATCTATTGGACGGTCAATGCGTGCGGTTGAAGCAGGGCGATTACGATCGGGTCACGGTTTATCCGCTCGATCCGGTCGCCCAGGCTCTGAACTATCGGCAGCGCGGCGCTGAATGGTTGCATATTATCGATTTGAACGGCGCCCGCGACGGCACGGCCTATCATCAGGAACTGTTGCGTGAGGTCTGTGAGATTCCCGGTCTGGCCGTCGAAATCGGCGGCGGTATTCGTAGTCTGGAAACTGCGCGTAAATGGTTGGATGCCGGAGCCGAACGGGTGATCTTCGGCACGGTGGCGGCGCAAAATCCGGAAATGATCGCAGCGGCGGTACGTGAGTTCGGCGCGCGTCATGTCGCGGTGGGAATCGATTGCCTGAACGGTCGCGTCAGGATTGCCGGCTGGCGCAGCGACGGAGGGATAACCGGCACCGAATTGGGACATGACATGGTCGCCCGCGGAGTCGAGACGCTGATCTACACAGATATCCAAACGGACGGCTGCATGACCGGTCCGGCACTCGATGCCGGTCTGAGGTTGCAGACCGAGACCGGTGCCCGGGTCGTTCTCTCCGGCGGTGTCGGTAATGATGTGGATATACTGGCTTGTGCCGAAACGGATATATACGCGTTGATTGTCGGTAAAGCTCTGCTGGAGAACAAGGCGACAATTGTAAAACTGTAAGGGGAAAGATTTATTCATGTTGAGAGATAGCGGAAAACACAGCGAACCGAAAATCCTCCCGTGTTTGGATATTTGCGGCGGCGAAGTGGTCAAAGGACAACACTTTGCGAATTTGCGTAAAGCCGGGGATCCGGTCGAGATCGCCCGGAAATACGCGGCGGAGGGAGCCGACGAATTGGTGTTTTTGGATATTACCGCGACTGAGGAGCGGCGGGGAACATTGTTGCCGCTGGTCGAGAAGGTCGCGGCGGTCTGCTCGATTCCTCTTACCGTCGGCGGCGGAATCGACAGTGTAGCGGCCGCGCGGGAAGTGCTGGATGCCGGTGCCGCGCGCGTCAGCGTGAATTCAGCCGCCATCCGACGCCCGGAGCTGGTGAGTGAACTGGTTGCGGCGGTCGGGGCGGAAAACGTGATTGTAGCGATCGATGCCCGCGCCCGGGAGAGCGGCGGCTATGAGGTCGTTATTCAGGGCGGGAAGGTGCCGACAGGTAAAGACGCCGTTGAATGGGCCCGCGAAGTTGCCGTGCTTGGAGCAGGCGCGATTCTCCTGACCAGTATGGATCGAGACGGCGCTAATAAGGGCTACGACTTGCCCATGACGCGGGCGGTGGCGGATGCCGTTGATATTCCGGTGATCGCCTCGGGCGGAGCCGGAGTACCGCAGGATTTTATTGATGTTCTGACAGTCGGCGGAGCGGCGAGTGTGCTGGCCGCGGGAATTTTCCACTTCGATCGACTCTCGATCCCCGAATTGCGCGCCTGCCTGTATTCGGCGGGTCTTCTTTCGAGCAGTCCGCTGACACTGCTCGGTGGCGATTCCGCGGGGGATACGGATCGATATACCGAACGGTTGCGATTCAATGCGCAGGGTCTGATTCCCGCGGTGACCGTCGATGCCGAGACGAACGAAGTATTGATGCTGGCTTGGCAAAATAAAGAAGCAGTTATTGCCACACTGAAATCCGGACTGATGCATTATTACAGTCGAAGTCGGCGGGAACAATGGTTAAAGGGACTGACGTCGGGACATTTACAGCGCGTTTGTGATATTCTTATAGACTGTGATCAGGATACACTGCTTTACCGCGTTGAACAGCGGGGTGCGGCCTGCCACCTGGGTACACGTTCTTGCTTTGTGCGGAATTTATTGGATGACAAGGAGTAATTTTATGAACTCAATCGGAGACATCTTAGTTGAATTAAAGGGCGTGATCGAAGACCGCGCCGTTAATCCGCGAGAAGGATCATATACCACGTATTTGCTGACGCAGGGACTGGACAAAATCTGCAAGAAGATCGGTGAGGAGAGTACAGAGGTGGTGATCGCCGCAAAGAACGGCGCTCACGACGAATTGGTCTATGAAATCAGTGATCTGTTTTACCATGTATTGGTTTTGATGACACATAGCGGTATTTCGCTGGCTGATATTGCAACGGAACTTAAGAGACGGCGCCAGTAAAAATTAAGGAGTGGTGATTATGAAGGTAATGCGAGAGGCGGGCTTTTTCCCGGTTCGTGAGTTCAGCAGTGTGCGTGAGATGGTCGCTCAGACGATTCAACGCTATCCCAATGAGGCGGCATTCCGTTTCCGGTACAAACCGCAAAATGAGGTCATTGAGCGAAGTTACCGGGATCTGCGCGATGACGTTACGGATCTGGCCTGTGCGCTTTTAAAAATCCGTCAGCATTGGCAGAACATGTACGGCCATCCTTCGGCGACGGCAATCCCGGAAGATGCGCCGGCGGGTCTGTATACCGCCCTGGCAAATCGCGATTTGCCGGTATCCCCAAGCGAGCTGAATATTCCCGACGCTCCGGCCACCGCCGCGGCCTATGCTTGCGAACTGACCAAGGATCCGCGGATGAATTGTCTGCGTCCCGAAGTCTTTCGTTGCGTGGTTGTCGGCAGCAACAGCTATGCCTGGTGTCTTGCCTGGCTGGCGACCGTATTTACGGACAATCTGGTCGTGCCGTTGGATTGCCAGTTGCCGGAAGAAGAATTGCAACGTCTGGTGCAGCGTAGCCGACCGGCGCTATTGTTTTATGAGGGGCGTATGGATCCGATGATGCAGCGCATAGCCGCCTCCTGCCCGAGCGTGCGTTACCTGGTTCCTTTCGATGAGTGGTTTGAGACGGTCGGCGTGCGCCCGGCCAAAAAGCGCCGCACTTCCTATCTGCCCGTCGTCCGGACGAAGCCGCCTTACGAGCCTGAGATTCATGTTGAGGACTTGACGATCAGCCCGACCTTCCCCGGTGATGCTCCGGACGCAGCCGAAGCGGCGGTGCAGATCTGGCAACAGCCCATTTCCTATCTACTCGCCCGCGGTGCCGAGTTGCATGACGAGTTCGATCCCTGGAATATTCCGCTCCATGTCGACCTGCCCTGTTCGCTGATGTACACCTCGGGTACCACCGATATGTCCAAGGCGGTTATCGCCACGCAGAGCAATATCTGCTACGAAGTCGCCGGTCTGACGCGCGTGGTTAAATTCAAGCCTTCGCTGGCCAGTCTGTCCCTTTTGCCGATACACCATGTTTTTGAAAACATCTGCGGTTTTATGGTTGTGATGTTCTTCGGCGGTTCAATCAATATCAATGACGGCCTCCGCTACATCCCCGCCAATCTCAAAGAGTACAAGATTAACCTACTGATTTCCGTGCCGCTGGTCTTCAATCATTTCTACGCCCGTATTAAAGCGGCGATCAAGGAGTCCGGCAAGGAGAAGCTCGTTAAGAAAATGATTCGGATTTCCGAAGGCCTGCGTCGGATCCGCATCGATTTGCGTCGTCTGTTCTTCCGCAGCATCCTCAAGGGGATGGGCGGCAAGCTTAGAATCGGAATCTGCGGCGCGGCGCCGGCGGATCCCGAAATGATTACCTTCTTCGATCAGATCGGTGTGCGCGTTCTCCAGGGGTACGGCATGACCGAAACAATGTCGGTCATATCTGGTTGTAATCTACGCTTTTTCCGTCCCGGCACGGTCGGGCATCCGGTTTCCGGTCTGGAAGTTGCGGTGGAAGCCGACGAGTATGAGACCGACGGGGAGATCCTGGTTCGGGGCGGTCTGGTTTTCCCGGGTTATCTTCGGGACGACGGCAGCATTGATCGTTCCTCCTTTACCGAGGATAACTGGTTTCGCACCGGTGATGTGGGACGCGTCAGTGAGCAGGACGAATCCATGACCATCACCGGGCGGGTCAAGTCGATGATCGTGCTCAGTAGCGGCAAAAAAGTTTTCCCCGAGGAAATCGAATATGTGTTCAGCAATTACCCGCTGATTCGCGATTCGATGGTTTGGGGTGAGCCGGAGGGCGAGGATGTTCAAATAGCGGCCAATCTGGTCCTGAACCGCGACGAAGTCGAAAAAGAACTCGGTAAAACCGCTACGCCGGATGATATCAAAAGCTATCTGGATCGGATAATCCGCGAGATTAACTCCCTTATGCCCAGCTTTAAAACGATTAAATACTACGTGTACACATTCCAGGACATGATTCAGACTACGACCCGCAAGGTAAAACGCAATGACGAGATTGAGCGGATTCGTAGCTTCCTGAGCGGGAAAACCTCGCGTCTACGTGACATGACCGGACGTTCGCTCGACGAGTTGAGCGACTCGGAGCAGAGCGAAAAGCAGGATTAATCAGCGGGTAATATAGTTGTAGATTCCGCGGACCATCGCTTCGGCGATGGTCTTTTGCCGTTGCGGATCGGTGATTATGGCGCGGTCGTCGGGATTGCTCAGAAAGCCGATCTCAATCAGAACAGCGATTAAATTAATCTCCCGCGTAAAGGCATAGTTACCATGAAAAATATAACGATTTCCCGCCGGTACGGCGAGCTCCGGAACAGCGTCGACAATCGCTGTATAGAGGTTATCGCACAGACGGTGACGCTCGGCTTCATTATAGAAATTATAGGCCGGATTGACAGGCCAGACCTCACAGATCGGTTTTTCACTCAGAAATTTATTTTCGGTGCGTAATGTGGATGCGGCGGTGTTGTAGAAGAGCGTCAGACCGTGCTTAGTCGTGTCGGCACTGCCGTTTGAGTGTACGCTTATCCAAATCACGTCATTGATCTGGTGTTGCAGATCCAGGTGACGGCGCCAGAGTTCGTTGACACCGATTCCCTGGGCCAATCCGCGATAGCCGATCTTTCCCAGGCGCGAATCGACGTTATCCAGATTGATCTCAATCATTTTGTTATAGTCGGCGCGTAAGTCCTCAATCCACGTTTCGCCGGGGAATAATCCGCCGGCCTTCTCCAGGGTTAGCAGTCCGCTGATGCCGACGCGCCGATACAGTGAAGTCCATTCATCGACGGTTCGCGTCAATATGACGTCGGCACCCAAAGCGCGCAGATAATCCGCCGCCAGCAGAGAAATGGCCAGGTTACTGTCTTTCTCGCGTTTTCCGTCGTGGGCGGCTCCGGATGATTTGCCGCCGTGTCCGGGATCGAGCACAACCGTAAAGCCGGTCAGAGCATTGTCGTCGTAGGGGCGACCTTTCCAGCGCTGCAAATCGGCTTTATAAACAAGGGGTAGAGAGGATTCGGCCGGCCAGGCGCCCCTCTTCTCTACATAATGCTGCGGATTGGGTAGTTTTTCAGTGGAAAGCGGATCAATCGGTCCGGTCGGTCGCGGTGAAGCTGTCGGTACGGGGCTCGGCTTGCGAGTCGGCTTCGGTGTGGGAGTCGGCTGTGGTGTAGGGGTTGGCTCGGGAGTCGGCTCCGGTGTGAGTGTAGGGGTTGGCCTCGGTGTAGGGGACGGGGTCGGAGAGGGTGTCGGGCTTTGTTTGGGCGACGGAGTCGGTGAAGGCATTGTCTCTGATTCCGGGGAGGTCGTGGTTGTCAGGGAAGAGGAGGGCGTTTTGGAAAAGGACGGGGGCGAAAGCAAACCGTCCCGGCAGGCTGAGAGTAATGCCAGGCAGACTAAGGCGAGCGAAAGGATTTTGTTTAAAAGTACTCTCTTCATTGCGTGTAGTGCTTGTATACCGCCCGAGCAATACCTTCGGCAACTTTGGCCTGTTTTGCCGGATCAATAATGATTTTCAGGTCTTCCGGATTACTCATAAATCCTATTTCGACTAGAACAGAGGTCAGATTGATTTCACGGGTAAAGGCGTAATTCCCGGACAAGACCGGATTATCCGCCGGATCCTTAAGTTCCGGAACCAGAGCGATAACTTCGGCATAGATAAATTGAGCAAGGCGATTGCGTGCCGCATCATCATAGAGATGATAGGAGGGATTGGCAGGGAGGATTTCACAGTTCGGCTCCTTGGTAAGCATTCGATTTTCCAGATCGACAGTGCCGCGATTGGTATTGAAAAATAATTTAAGCCCGCGAATATCGGTATTAAGGGAAGAGTTGGAATGGATACTAAGCCAGAGCACGTCGTTGGCCAATCGCTGGAGATCCATGTGTTTGCGCCAGAGTTCGTTGACACCGATTCCCTGAGCCTGACCGCGATAGCCGATCTCGCCGCGTCGCGGGTCGACATTGTCGTTGTTGACCTCAATCATTTTCTGATAATCGGCCTGCAGTTGGCGCAACCAAAACGTGTCGGCACCGCTCTCGGCGAGACGCGGCAGGGCGCGCTCGGCAATGAACATACTGCCCAGGCCGATACGCTTATACAGTGAGACGTACTCATCTTCGGTTCGGGTCAGCAGAACTTCCGCGCCGTAAGTACGCAGGCGTTCGGCGAGGAGGAGACTGATTTGCAGATTGCTTACTTTCTCGGTGCAATCGCCGGCTATCGCTCCCGGATCCTTGCCGCCGTGACCGGGGTCGACGATGACCGTGATGCCCTTGAGCGGAGACGCATCCTCAGCGCGTCCTCTGTACTGACTCAGTTCCGCCGCATAGAAGTCATGTAGCGACGATTCGGCGGGCCAGCCGCCGCGCTCGTTAGCGATGCGCTCCGGCTCGGCTACGGGGTCGGTGGAGTCGCGGGGAATGCCTTCCGGGAAATCCTGCAAAGTCGGAGCCGGAACCGGCGTCGGGGTCGGAGTGGGTGAAGGCTCGGTTCGCACCGCGGTCGGACTTGCGGTTATGCTCGACGTAGCGGTGATTTTACCGTGGTTAGTGGGTGAGGCGGATGGGTCGGTGTTGGGCAGACCCGGGAGGTTTCCACAGGAAGATATAATCATCAGCATGACCAGGAAGAAAATGATAAAGACGATTTTCGGCGCTCGTTGCAGGATCTTTTTCATGGCGGTATTGTAGCACAGTATAACAACTGTTTGTTTTCCGAATTTTGCCATAACGGCGCAATATCAGTATAATATCTCCTCGGAGAACAACTTAACTAGTAAAAGGAGTGTAGTTAGGGTTGAATAATTTCGATCTTAATAATAAATACGCCTCTGCCGAGGCGATGGCTCTGGCCGATGAGATGCGCCTGTTCCTGACCGTGCTGAGCGGCAAGGAAGTACCTGCGCACTGCGGAGAGGATGCCTCGTCTCGCACCGAGCCTACGATAGACGATCAGTGTGCAGGGGCGATTTCGGCGCGCGAATACTGGCAGGGTTTGTCCGCTGCGGTGATGGCGCGAATGATGCCGCGCTGGCTGGCAACTAAGGCACAAATGGGCAAACGGCGACACCAACACTATATGTCGGCCGAGTTTCTGGTCGGCCGGGCTCTGCTGAACAATCTGGTAAACCTTGATATGTATGAAGAGGCCGAGGCGGCGGCGCGCAGTCTCGGCATAGATCTGAAGCAAGTGCTCGAGGCGGAAGTCGACCCGGCTCTGGGTAACGGAGGACTGGGACGGCTGGCTGCCTGCTTTATGGACTCCGCGACGACCCTCAATCTCAATGCCGGCGGTTACGGAATTCTTTACCATTACGGTCTTTTCAAACAGAAGATCGTCAACGGATTTCAGGAAGAACATCCGGATGAGTGGCTTGACATGGCCTATCCTTTCCTGATCGAGCATCGCGAGTGCGCGGTTGAAGTGAGCTTCGCAGATATGACCGTACGGGCGGTGCCGCATGACTTGCCGATTACGGGCTATCGCACGAATAATATCAACACATTGAGACTTTGGAACGCCGAGAGTATTGAGCCTTTCAATATAGGTCTGTTCAATGCCCAGAAGTTTAATGAGGCCAGTGCTCATGCTACGCACGTCGCCGATATTTGTCGTGTGCTCTATCCGAATGACTCGACTCCGGAGGGGCGTGCGCTACGCCTACGTCAACAGTATTTCTTCACTTCGGCATCGTTGCAGGATATTCTGCGCGATTTTCGCCGTAAGCACGGCACAAACTGGGACCTGCTGCCGGATTACCACTGTGTTCAGTTGAATGATACGCACCCGGTCATTGCGATTCCGGAGCTGATGCGCCTGCTGATCGACGAACACGGTTGCGACTGGGATTCGGCCTGGAATATTACCCGCCGCATGTTTGCCTATACGAACCATACAACGCTTTCCGAGGCGTTGGAGCGCTGGGACATGCTCACATTGGAGTATTTGTTGCCGCGCGTGGCGGTGATTTGCCGCAATATCGACGCTCAATTCCGCCAGGAAATGGCAGCGGCGAACATTGGGCACGATCGCCTGAACCGCATGGCGCCGATTCTCAACGGTTATATTAATATGGCCTGGCTGGCCTGTTATACGGCATACTCGATCAACGGTGTTGCGGCGATGCATACAGAGATTATCAAGCGCGATACGCTACGTGACTTCTACACGCTTTGGCCGGAGAAGTTCAGTAATAAGACAAACGGTGTGACACCGCGTCGTTGGCTGAGAATGTGTAATCCGGGGCTCTCCGCTATGATTACCCGTTTGCTGGGTAGCGATGCCTGGGTGACAAATTTGGATCTGTTGCAACAACTCTTGTCCTTCGTGGACGATCCAGCTGTGCAGGACGAGTTTCTGGCGATCAAGGAGAAGAAAAAGGCCGATTTGGCGGATTGGCTTCGCAAAACACATAATATTGACATTCCCGTACACGGCATTTATGACATCCAGATTAAACGTCTGCATGAATACAAGCGACAGCTCCTGTACATTCTCTATATACTTGATTTGTATTTCCGGATTAAAGAAGATGGTCTTCGTCTCAGCACACCGCAGGTCTGTATCTTCGGTGCAAAGGCAGCTTCGGGATACTATCGCGCCAAATCGATCATCAAGCTCATTAATGAGGTTTCCCGCCTTATCTCTGCTGATCCGCTGGTCAGTGAGCAGATAAAGGTGGTTTTTATTCCCAACTATAATGTTTCGGTTGCGGAAAAATTATTCCCGGCCGCCGATGTATCGGAGCAGATATCCACGACCGGTAAGGAAGCCTCGGGAACCGGAAATATGAAGTTCATGATGAACGGTGCCCTGACACTGGGCACGCCGGATGGGGCAAATGTCGAAATTGCCGAGGCGGTGGGCGCGGAGAATGTCTATACCTTCGGTCCGCACATTGACGAGATGCCGGGACTGATGGCGTCGTACAACCCGAGTGCAGCCATGAAAGCTACACCCGGACTGGAACGGACGATGAACGCGCTTAGAAACGGTCTTCTGAATGACGGCGGAACCGGTCGCTTTGCCGACCTGTATAGAAACCTGGTGGAAGGTCAAAACTGGGAACGCCCGGACATTTACTATGTGCTGGGTGATTTTGCCGCCTATCGTGCGGCGCATGATCGCATCGCGGCGGACTTTGAGAATCGGCGCGAGTGGGCGCGCCGTTGCCTGATCAATATTGCAATGAGCGGCAGATTCAGCTCCGATCGTACCGTACAGGACTATGCCGACGAAATCTGGAATTTGGAGCCGCATGCGGTGACTTTGGATTGAGTTTGCGTTTACTGCTCCCGTATTGATTCAAGCTTGGCAAAGACCAGAAAGCGCAGGGGATAATCGGGCGGGTCTTTGCAGGTAATCAGGAGGATACTGTTTTCGTCGCGGGGTTTACGGATATTTTCGATTTGTTTGTTCGGGGTGACAGCGATGGTTTTGTCGATGACGTAGAGATATTCCTTGCCCTGATAAATGATTCGGACGGTATCTCCAATTTCGAGTTCCTCGAGGCGGTTGAAATGACGGCCGTACTCCCACATGTGGTGTCCGAAAATCGTCGACTGACCGGGCTCGGAAATTTCCACTGAGCCGGTGCCGGTGTAGAGGGCGGCACCGTAGCGGAGATTTTCGTTCGTGGCACCGCGCATAATCGGCAGATTGGCTAAATTAATTTTATCGATCTGGATAATCGCGATCGGCTCGATAAAGATCATTTCGGAGCGGTTGGTCGGATTGGTCTCATTATCGGGGGGCTGGTAATCATAGCTTTCGCCGGGAATGCGGTTGGCATCCCGATTGACCCAGATGCCGCGGCTGGCCTCAACCTGCGGCGGGTTCTTCAAAATTTCCACGAGATCGTCGGAAATAGCCTGGCGCTGCTGGTTATCAATTTGCGGCTTAAGCAGGAGCCAGACACCGATTGCAAGCAAAATAACGATGACCAGATAAAGAAAATAATCGAGCAAAGTCAGTTGGCGACGTTTGGGACGTTGCCGTGCGGGCCTCTTGTCGTTATTCTCTGTATAATGAGACTTGTTTCGCATCCGTGTTCTCCTTCCGAGCATGAAACATATTTTAGCACGGATTAGGGGGCGAGCAAAACATCAAAAGTGACGTGGTGGAGAAAGTGGTAAAAAAGTCCGAGCTGAGACAGCTATTGAACAGAGAATTGACGGCTGCCGTGAGGAGAGGCGACCTGACGGAGGAGAGTGCGGGGATTGCCGCCCGGATCAGGAATCTCATTGGTCGACTGGCACTTACGGAGCGTAGCTTGGGGCTGACTTTCCCGCTAAGAAATGAGCCCAACCTCATGCCCTTAGCGCGAGAGCTGATCGCGGAGGGCTGGCGGGCGTATCTGCCGACCTGTGCGTTACATTTACCGCAGGCTTTGGTTTGGACCGAGTACAAACCGGCAAATACGGGTGTGGAAGGTGGCGTAGAGGCTGTGTCGACGACAGATGTGCCCGAGCCTATGCCGCCGGGCTTTTTTCTTGATTCAAACGGTGTTGTGGCGGCACCGCCCGAGTCCTGGCCGAGCGAGCCTTACGCTCCGGCACTCTGGCTGATCCCCGGTCTCGGTTTCGATCGGGAAGGCTACCGACTGGGTCGCGGCGGTGGCTATTACGACCGGGCACTGGCTTTTTATGCGGCTACGGGAGAGATTACGAGCGTCGGAGTAGCTTTTGAACTTTCGCTGTTCCCGGAAGGTCATTCGGTGCCGCGCGGAAAATACGATCTTCCGCTGGATTATATCGTCACTTCCAAAGAAATAATTGCGCCCGGCTCGTTATGAACCGGACACAGATCAGCGCATTTATTAAATCTTCCGAGGAATTTTTGCGGCTTGTTCGCGGCGTTGTCAGAGGTTTTTTACACTTAAGTCGAGACGTTCGCAAAGGTTACGAAGTGCGGTTTCGACCGCTGTCGGCGCGGGACCTCCCGGCAGGTTGCGAGCGGCGACGCAATTCTCGATTTTCAGTGCCGCATATACCGAATCGTCAATCAACGGGCTTTGCGTGCGGAATTCATCCAGGCTGAGTTCCTCCAGCTTTTTGCCCTTTTCCAGAGCGTAGTGGACCAGCTTTCCGACTCGATCGTGTGCCCGACGAAAAGGGAGTCCGCGCCGTACCAGATATTCGGCCAGATCGGTCGCGTTGCTCATACCGCTTTCGGCAACGGCTCGCATCCGTTCGGAGTCGATTTGCATCGTCGCAACAAAACCTTGTAGAGCCGGAAGACTGATCAGCACTGTATCAAGAGCTTCGAATATTGCTTCTTTGTCCTCCTGCATATCTTTGTTGTAGGCAAGGGGAAGGCCTTTCAGCATCACCAGAAGAGTATTCAGATTGCCGATGGCCCGGGCGCTTTTGCCGCGCACCAGTTCCGGGATATCGGGGTTCTTTTTTTGCGGCATCATGCTACTGCCGGTACTCCAAGCATCATCCGGTGTAATGAAGCAGAATGGTGTCGAAGCCCAAAGAATCAACTCTTCGCTGAGACGCGACAGGTGAGTCATCAACAGGGCCAGAGCGGCGCAGATTTCGACACAGAAATCGCGGTCGCTGACGGCATCGAGCGAATTCCCGCAAACCCCGTCGAAACCGAGTTCGGCGGCAGTCAGGGCGGGGTTGAGGGGCAGAGTGCAGGTCGCGAGCGCGCCGGCGCCCAGCGGCGAGTAATTCATCCGGTCGACGGCATCGCCGAGACGTTGCCAATCGCGTTCCAGCATGTGCGCGTAGGCACTGAGGTGATGAGCAAGCGTGATCGGCTGGGCAATTTGCAGATGGGTAAAGCCCGGCATAATTGTGCGGAGATGGGCGGCGGCGATTTCAACCAGAGTCTCGATGAAACTCCGGATTGCCGAACGCACCTCGCCGGTCGTCCGACGCAGGTACAGGCGTATATCCACGGCTACCTGGTCGTTGCGGCTGCGTCCCGTATGGAGCTTGCGGCCGGGCTCGCCGATGCGGCGGGTCAGTTCGGCCTCAATGAACATATGAATGTCTTCGGCGGTCGGGTCAACGACAAGTGTGCCGGCAGCTAAGTCGACCGCGATCGAATCCAGACCCCGCTCTATCGCGGTCAGTTCCTCCGCGGTCAGGAGCCCGACCTGCGCCAGCATGCGCGCGTGAGCGTGACTGCCGGCGATATCGTCCGGCCAGAGCCGCTGATCGAAGGTGATTGAGCTGTTAAAGTCATCCAGCAGAGCATCGGCAGCGGCGGTGAAACGTCCTGACCACAGTTTGTTACTCATTATCTTCATTTTTTCTGTTACGGGCCTGCGTCTTGGCATAAACCTTAATCGGCAGGCCAAAGAGATTAATAAAGCCGGTTGCATCGGACTGATCGTATACATCGTCTTCCGCAAAGGTGGACAGAGCCTCATCGTAGAGAGAGTAGGGGGAGGTTCGGCTGATCGTGATAATATTGCCCTTATAAAGCTTGAGTTTTACGGTGCCGGAGACTGTCTGCTGCGTAGCGTCGACAAAGGCGGACAGGGCCTCGCGGAGCGGGTGGAACCACTGGCCGTAATATACAAGTTCGGCAAAACGGAGAGCGACCTGTTCTTTATAGTGCATGGTATCGCGCTCGAGACAAAGCGCCTCCAGTTCGGCATGGGCGGCGTACAGAATGGCGCCGCCCGGGGTCTCATAGACGCCGCGGGATTTCATGCCGACCAGGCGATTTTCGACCATATCGCGGATGCCGATGGCATTGGCACCGCCGATGGCATTGAGGTGCTCGAGCATCTTGACCGGATCGGTTATGCCATCGACGCTGACCGGGATACCGGCCTCAAAGTCGATCGTGACATAGGTCGGCTCATCCGGAGCCTGCTCGGGGGTCACGGAGAGATGGAGCAATTTTTCATACTGCGGTATATTGGCAGGGGATTCGAGATCCATGCCCTCGTGGCTGAGATGCCAGATATTCTGGTCGCGGGAATAATTTTCTTCCTTTGTCACGGGAACCGGGATGCCGCGGGCGATGGCATATTCCAACTCCTCGTCGCGGGAACGAATATCCCAGATTCTCCAGGGGGCGATGATTTTCATATCCGGCGCCAGCGCCTTGATGCTGAGTTCGAAGCGAACCTGATCGTTGCCTTTACCGGTCGCGCCGTGGCAAATCGCCGTGCAGTTTTCCTGTTTGGCAATCTTAACCAGTGCGGCGGCGATCGCCGGACGGGCAATCGAGGTGCCGAGGAGATACTTTCCTTCATAGACGGCACCGGCCTTGAGCATCGGATATATGTAGTTGACGATCAGCTCACGGGTTATGTCCAATACGTAGCATTTGGAGGCGCCGCTCTTAAGTGCCTTGGCCTCCAGAGCCGCCGGCTCTATACCTATTCCGCAATCGCCGGCCACGGCGATGATTTCACAATCGTAATTTTCCAGGAGCCAGGGGATAATTACCGAAGTGTCCAGTCCTCCCGAATAGGCAAGTAAGATTTTTTCTTTGGCCATAGAGCCCTCCCAAAAAGTGTATATTATCCATAAATTATACCATAAACCTGTCAGGTATTGAGAATGCACCCGGACATTGCAGTTAAACAACTGAAATAACTAAGAGGAGGCGGTGATTTTCGCCGCGTCTTTTTGGCGGCGGCGCAGGTCGAGCAGACGGAGGATGAGCCAGATCAGAATGCCGATCAGCGTGACTATGAGGCCGAGGGTCAGTCCGGGAGTTGTGTAGGTGAATTCAACCGTATTTTCTCCGGCTTCAACGGGGACGGCCATCAGACCGGCGCTCTTGATAATCGGTTGGGGAATGCCGTTGACCTTGACGGACCAGCCGGGATCGGCGGCGACGCTGACTAAGGCGATCTTCGGACGATCGGCACGGATTTTGAAGCTGAACCCGCGTCCGTTCTGCTCAAAGTCGGTGGAGCTCTCCCGGAGATGATCAATTGTGGCTGTCTGAATGGCAACTTCGGGAGATTCTTTGGCCGAATCGCGCAGATAATTCGGCAACGGCTCCAGGCGTTCCCGCATCAGATTTGAGTTCAAAATTTTATTTTGATTGTCGGTATCGGATAGAAGTACGGCCTGGAGCAGGGCGACCGCGCGTTTCTCCTTTGGCGGCAGGGCGAAGAGATCTTCCGAACTGATGTAATAGTCGTAGGTGAAGCCGATCGGTAATGCGTTGTGATTTTCGTAGATATAGACCTGCCCGCGCCGAGTCGTTTCGCTGTGAATTAGGCTGAAACCGGGGCGCTCTATGAGGTTATAGGACAGGGCATAGCGCACCGAGAGCAGCGAATCCAATACCGGCAGATCATTATAGGAGATAATTTGGCGGTTCATACCGATAGTCGAGTAAAATTCAAAAATCGAGCCGCTGACGGTGCTGATGAAGGTGTTGACGGTGGGAAGTTTGGCATATAGGCAGGCATTGGCAGAGGCGTCAATCTCGCGAAAACGATAGGGAAAGATCGCGTCCTCCGGCAGTCGTTTGCCTTCATTGCGAGCCTTGGCCGCCGCCCAGTTGCGGGCAACTGTGCCGGTCTCGTTCGTGATGTGATAAGCGGAATCGGGGTATTGCCGCGGGTAGGTGGTTCTGGCGTCGTGAATGTTAGCGGCGGTCAGGAACATACCCGTGCCCAGGGAAAGAGCGCAGAGGATAATGAAAATGCGGCGGCGAGTTCGTTCGTTCGGCCGGCCGAGGAAGTAAATGAACAGGCCGGTTAAAATCAGTCCGATCAGCGTTATCAGGGCAAATATTGTAAAGAGCTCCGGTCGATCAACCAAAGTCTCGTGTGGTCGGGCGTCGGGATAAATGTCTTTCAGGATGGTTCGCGGCGCCAGGGTCAGGAAGAGAATAAAGGACCCGGTAAAAATAAAGCAGAAGCCGATTGTGCCGACTGCGACACCGGTACGCAGACGCTTATCTAAAGCAAGATCCACTACCTTTGCCGACATCAGGGCGGCAATCAGAGTCGGCATATACAGCCAGCGGGCGTAGTGGTTTACCGTGCCGGCGTAGAACAATCCGTTTAGCTTGGGCACGAACAACATAATGATACAGATGATAAACAGAGCGCTCGGCCAGCGCCGCGGTCGACAGAGGAGATAAACCGCCGCCAAACTCAGGCCGATCAGAGGGAGCCATAGGGATTGAGAAGTGTAATAACCTTTAATCGCGGTTGTATCGCCCCAAAAGAAGTCCGCCGGTAGCAACAGGCCTTTGAGATTGCCCAGAAAGCGGTTTATATTGCAGAACCAGGCGCCGGACAGACCGTGCCCGACGCGCGGATTCTGTGTCGTCCACAGCAGGGAGGGAAGGAGAAGCCAGAGGGACATCATGACGCCCAGGACACCTTCGCCCAGAACATGGAAGAACCGACGCCATAGCGGAGTTTTAGGTTCGGACAAGGCTTCCCGACGCCGAGCCTTTCCGACAAGCTGTTGCAGGCGCGGCAGTCCCGCCCGGGTTAAGAAGTAGAGGACCAGAAAGACAACTTCGCCGATGAAAAAGAAATAGCTGGTCAGCGCGTTCAGAGCCACTGCCAGGGCGAAAGCGCCCTTTTTGCCTCGATCCAACAAATCGTCCATTGTGATCAAAAGGAGCGGGAAGAGGGAGATGACGTCATGGAAGTGGTTGAACATGATATTTATCGTGGAGAAGCCGGAAAACGCGTAGAGCAGACCGGCCCAGAGAGCCGTTTCTCCACGGCGGACGTAGCGGGATATCCAGAAGGTCGCGCCGGCGGCGGCGACGGCGTATTTCAGGGCCAGCAGGGGCCCGATCACCCAGGGGAAAAATTCGGGCGGGAATAGGAAGCCAATCAGAGCGTAGGGGGTGCCGAGCGTATAGAAACTCATCAGTCCGATCAGGGATGAGCCCAGATCGACGGTCATTGCCCAGGGAAAGCTGCCGTCGCGCAGAATGCGTCCGGTGATGACATTGAAAGGAATTTGCTGTTCGTTCCAATCGGATCTGACCTGGAGGCGACCGTCGTTCTGGAGCATGAAGGGCAGAAAAGTCAGCAGGGCGGCGACGAAGGCGAGCAGGCCGGCAAGTAAGGCGAACCGCCCGGCTGTCGGGCGGTTCGGCGTGTGCCGATTAAGTGGCAAGGGTTCGATAGGCGTTGTCGAGCCGGATGAGACTACGGATGATGCGGCGGAATCGATCATATACGGAGCTATTTGCTTTCCGGTTTAAATCCGGGAAAGGGGATCTGTTCCCGCCGGGTCTGCCAGTCCCGCCGTTCGTCAAGCGAGGCGTTCGGCGGGAGGATAGTCTCGACGAAATAACGCGGTCGGGCCTTGGTTTCCAGGTAGATTTTGCCGATATATTCGCCGATTATTCCCAGAGCCAGGAGAATCAGACCGCCGATGAACCAGACGGAAATAGTGGTACTTGACCAACCGGTCGTCGTGTGGCCGGCAGTATGGCGGATTAATATGTAAATCAGGACGCCCAGGCTGACCAGGGAAATGGAGAAGCCCAATACCGTTATCAGGCGAATCGGACGGATCGAGAGCCCGGTAATCGCGTTCCAGGCCAGAGCCAACATTTTTTTGAACGGGTATTTCGACTCGCCGGCCAGGCGGGGGGTGCGCTCGTAGTAAACAATCTCGGTTTTGAAGCCCAACATGGGGATCAGGCCGCGTAAAAAGAGATTGACCTCCTTGAATTCGGCGAGAGCATTGACGGCGCGGCGACTCATCAGGCGGAATTCGGCGTGATCCTCGACTGTTTCCGCGCCCAGAGACTTCATCACCCGGTAGAAAGCGTGGGCGGTGCCGCGTTTGAAGCTGGTGTCGGTTTCACGCTTTGAGCGTACGCCGTACACGATCTCGGCGCCGCCGCGGAAGGCACGCACCATATCCGCTATGACTCCGGGATCGTCCTGCAGGTCGGCATCGATCGTAACAATGCAGTCGGCAAGCGGCGCCGAGGAAAACAGCCCCGCCAGGATCGCATTTTGTTGTCCGGAGTTGCGGCTGAGGTCTAACCCGGAACACAGGGGCTCGCTCAGCCACAGCGATTGGATGATCTCCCAGGTGCGGTCGCGGGAACCGTCGTTGACCATAACGATACGACTCTTAGCGCTCACAAGTTCCGAAGCGATCCACTCCTTCAGCAGGGCAAGGAGACGGTCGATACTGTGCGGTAGGGCTTCTTCTTCGTTGTAGCAGGGTAGGACAATATGCAGAATCGGTACCGCGGTATTTTGAGACATTGTTTAATTACCTCCAATTCGGTTATGCCGCAGTATAACATAGATTGATTCCGCATGAATAAAAGCAAAGCGTTATAATAGACGGAGTGCATTCGATAAAGAATGAATATTTGTTGAGGAGAATACATGAGCGTTTCGTTATTGGAAGGATTGGCCGGCGAATGGCTGGCTTATAACGATGAACTGATCCGGGTTGCGGATCCGCGGCATTGCCCCGATGACTTTGCTACGTCGGGTGCGGTCGTATATGAGGTTATCCGTCTGCGTGCGGGTGTGCCGCTGTTTTGGCGGGAACATCTGGAGCGGATGAATAAATCCCTCGTTTCCGCCGGCATAGCGCGCGATCGCGAAGCGGCTATTGAGCTGACAAAAAAGCTGACGACTGTTGCCGAGCGCCTGCTTTTCGCCGAAGCCGTCGGAGTCGCGGGTAAGGCGGGTGGCGCCGGTCTGTCCGGTAATCTGCGCCTGAGTTGCTCCGCCGACCTGTGCTGCGCCTTTTTGAGTCACCGCTATGATCCGACTCCGGAGCAGCGCGAAAAAGGTGTTCCGGTCGGGCTTTTACAGTGGGAGCGGGAAGATCCGCAGGTCAAGACTCTGCGCTCCGACTACGTCGCGGCCGTCGGTGCGAAGCTGGGTCAGCCCGGTCCTTACGGCAATTATTTCGAACTTCTGCTGGCCGACAATTCCGGTCGGCTTACCGAAGGCAGCCGGGCCAATTTGTTCTTTTTGAAGGAGGGGCGCATCTATTCCGCCCCGGAGGGACGGGTTCTGCGGGGCATCACCCGCAAATATGTCTTGGGTTCAATCGAGCAAATCTTCGGCGGTCTCGTATCGGAGGCTCTGCCCGTCGAACAGGTGGTTGATTTGGCGCGCGGCATCCCACTGGTTGACGGTGCTTTTATCACCGGATCGCCGATTGACGTGCTGCCGATCAGGGCGATCGAATCCGTTTTGTTGCCGGAGCCGATTCCCGAACAGATCCACGCCCTGCAGGCCGCCTATAACCGGCAGCTCGATCAATATGTTGTTGCCAATAAAGAATTTTGGAGGATGTGAGTAAATGAGTGAAGAACGTGTCAATGAGGAACAGATAAGTGAAGAACGCAGCGGAAAGATTTCCGTAACGACCGAGAATATATTCCCGATCATCCGCAAATGGCTCTACGCCGACCGGGATATTTTTCTGCGCGAACTGGTCTCCAACAGCTTGGACGCCATCGAAAAGTATCGTCAGCTGACGGAAATGGGTGAAGCAACCGCGGACGACGCAGAACTCTCCGTCACCGTGCTTTTCGACGCCGACAAAAAGCTGTTGCGGATTGAAGATAACGGCATCGGCATGACAGAAGCCGAAATCGATAAATATATTAACCAGATCGCTTTTTCCGGCGCCGTGGACTTCGCCGAAAAGTACAAGAAGGGCGGTAGCGACAACGGAATCATCGGACACTTCGGTCTGGGCTTTTATTCGGCCTTTATGGTCGCCGACAAAGTCGAGATCGACAGCCTGTCTTGGCAGGCCGGGGCCGTTCCCGCTCATTGGGAGAGCGAAGATGGTCTGAGTTATCTTTTCAAGCCGGCGGTCCGCAACACGCGCGGCACGGTTATCAGCGTGCATCTGTCCGAGGAAGCGGCGGGTGTTTTCGACGCCCCGAAACTGCGGCAGACGCTCAGACGTTACTGTGCCTTTGCCGCCGCGCCGATTTATTTCGTCGACGTTAAGGCCGAGGCCGCCGAGAAGAAGGAAGCTGAGGAAGAGGCGGAGCCGGAAGTCGACGCCTCGTCGCCGAAGCCGATCAACAATTCCAAACCTCTGTGGCTGAAAGATCCAAACGAATGTACCGAGGAAGAGTATCGGAAATTCTACCGCGAGGCTTTCAACGACTATGTGGAGCCGCTGTTCTGGATTCATTTGAACATGGACTATCCGTTCCGTTTGAAGGGGATTTTCTACTTCCCGAATACCGACATGCGTTATGAGCGCCTGGCCGGCAATGTGAAGCTGTTCTATAAGCAGATCTTCGTTGCCGATGATATCAAAGAGGTCGTGCCGGAGTATCTATTCCTGCTCCGCGGTTGCATCGATTGCCCGGACCTGCCGCTGAACGTCTCGCGCAGCTATTTGCAGAACGACGCCTACGTGCGGAAGCTGTCGAATTACATCGTCCGCAAAGTTGCCGACAAATTGATCGAATTGTCCAAGAACGAGCGCGAGCAGTACGAGAAGTGGTGGCCGGACGTGGCTTTCTTCGTCAAATACGGCTCACTGAAAGATGAAAAGTTTTTCGATCGGGTGGCTCCGGCGATTTTATTCCCGACCACGGCGGAGGAGTTTCTGACCCTTGAGGACTTGGGCGAACAGGCCTGCTACACCGATGATGCCGAGAAACAGGTGCTTTATGTGCGTCGCGCCGAGGCGCAGGGTCGCAAGGTCGTGGTTTTCAACGACGAGATCGATACGCCATTTATCTCGATGCTTGAATACAAAAAGGCGCCGTTGCGCTTTGCCCGGGTTGACTCCGAACTGGAGGGCGGTGAGGGTAATAAGAAGCTACTTGAGGCGGTGCGCCCCGAGCTGGAAAAGGCCGCAACGGGAACCAAGTTGACCTTCCGGGCGGCGTCGCTCGGCCCGGCGGCTCTACCGGCCTTCCTGACCGAAACGGAAGAGATGCGTCGCACCCGCGAGATGAGTAAGGCTTTCGCCAGAATGGGCGGTGACTTGGGCGGCTTCGGCAGGGATATGGAGGAATATGTTCTGGTCGTGAACACCGACAATGCCCTGATTGACATGCTGGCCGACGATGATCTGAGCGCGTTGCAGCGGGAGATGCTGGCCGGGGAGGTCTATGATCTGGCCCGACTCGGCAGCGGCGTTCTGTTGGCCGACGATCTGGAATCATTCTTGGAGCGAACCAATCGTCTGCTCAGTCATGTGGTCTGGGATCAGGCGGCGCATGAGCAGGCCGAATTGAACCGGCTGGCGGCGGAGGCCGAGGCGCTCTCCGATGAGGCCGAGGCCGGGACGCTGGCCGATGATGAAGACGGCGGCGCCGAATCGGACGATGCCGACAACTCGGCTGACGAGACGGACGCGGAGGTGCCGTCCGCCGATGAATAAATTTCGGCTGACAACCGAATTCAAACCGACCGGCGATCAACCGCAGGCAATTGAAAGTCTGGTCGAGGGACTGCGGGCGGGCGAGCCCTGCCTGACCCTGATGGGTGTCACCGGCTCCGGCAAGACCTTTACGATGGCTAATGTCATCGAACGACTGCAGCGCCCGACACTCGTGATTGCGCCGAACAAAACCCTGGCCGGCCAGCTTTGCGCCGAGTTCAAGGCCTTTTTCCCGGATAACGCGGTGGAGTATTTTGTCAGCTACTATGACTACTACCAGCCGGAGGCCTATATCGCCGCGACCGATACGTATATCGAGAAGGACTCGGCGATTAATGATGAGATTGATCGATTGCGCCATTCCGCGACGGCTTCGCTCCTCTCGCGGCGCGACGTCATCGTGGTGGCGAGCGTATCCTGCATTTACGGTATCGGTAATCCCGAGACCTACGCGTTTTTGCGGCTTAATCTGCGCCAGGGCGCGCGGAAGGATCGCGACGAAATTATTGCCGAACTGGTTGGCATTCAGTACGAGCGCAACGACTATGAAATGAAGCGTGGCTGCTTCCGGGTAAGAGGTGATACGCTGGATATCTTTCCGCCCGAGTCGGACAATATGTTCGTTCGGATTAGCTTCTTCGGCGATGAGATCGAGAGTCTGCAGGAAATCGAATATCCTTCCGGGAGGATTTTGGCCGCCCGGACCTATATTCAGCTCTACCCGGCCAGTCATTATGCGACCACAATGAAGATTCTCGAACAGGCGGCGCTCAATATCGAGGCGGAGCTGGATGCGGAACTGATCAAACTGCGCGAACAGAATAAATTGCTGGAGGCTTATCGTCTGGAACAGCGCACGCGTTATGACCTGACGATGTTACGCGAGACCGGCTTCGTCAAAGGCATTGAAAACTACTCCCGTCATATCGACGGGCGCGAAGCCGGGCAACCACCCTATACGCTACTCGACTTTTTCCCGGACGACTATCTGCTGATGGTCGACGAGTCGCATGTGACGATTCCCCAGATCGGCGGCATGAGCCGCGGTGACCGGGCGCGTAAGGAGTCGCTGATTGAGTACGGTTTCCGCCTGCCTTCCGCTCTGGACAACCGGCCGCTGACTTTTCCCGAGTTCGAGGAACGCGTCGGGCAGATGTTGGCGGTGAGCGCCACACCGTCGCGCTATGAAGCCGCCCACAGCCGCCGTACCGTGGAACAGGTCATCCGTCCGACCGGCCTACTCGACCCGCAAATAGCCGTCCGTCCGATCGCGGGGCAAATCGAGGATCTGCTCAGTGAGGTCAGGCAGGTTGTGGCGCGCGGGGAGCGTGCGCTCGTATTAACTTTGACGAAGCGTATGGCCGAGGATTTTACCGACTACCTGACCGAGGCGGGGCTGCGCGTGCGCTATCTGCATTCGGATATCGACAATAATCTGCGCCTGGAGATTCTGCGCGATCTGCGTCTGGGCGAGTTCGACGTTCTGGTGGGAATTAACCTGTTGCGCGAGGGGCTGGATTTGCCGGAGGTCTCGCTGATTACGATTTTCGACGCGGATAAGCAGGGCTTCCTGCGCTCGGAGACTTCATTGATTCAAATTATCGGCCGCGCCGCACGTAACGTCAACGGACGGGTGATTATGTACGCCGACGAAGTCACGGAGTCGATGTATCGCGCCATCGCCGAGACGAATCGCCGCCGTCGTATTCAGGAAGAATACAACGCCGCGCACGGGATCACGCCGCGCACGATAAAAAAAGCGATTCGGGATACTCTGGATACTTTGGAAAAGAGTCTGGATGAGGTCGAGGCCGAGTCGGCGCGTACTTCCGGGAAACAGCCGACCAGGCGGCGCCGCATCGATCCGTCCGCCGCCCGCCCGACGACTCCTTCGCGACGTAAGGACGGTCTGCCCACCCGTCTCAGCCTGCCGCCGGTACGCCTGCCGGCGCCCGTCGTCGATGATGCTGTATTCGCGTATCAGACGGATGCCGATCGGGAAGCAGCTACGGAAGCGGCGGGATTTTCCGGCACGGACAGCCCGGCTCCGTTCGAAATGCTGCAACGCTTCAGCGAGCTGGATGCCGACGCACAGCGTAAACTAATGGCTAAAATCGAACGCGAGATGGACGCGGCGGCCAAGATCTGGGACTTCGAAAACGCGGCGCGTTTCCGCGATATTCTGATCCAACTCAAAGGCCTGGCGTCGGGCTAGGGCTTTTTGAATACTACAATTTCCTTGTTCGACAGTTCCGACTCAACATAGCCCT
Organism: Clostridiaceae bacterium; assembly: GCA_012800515.1. GTDB lineage: Bacteria > Bacillota > Clostridia > Saccharofermentanales > Fastidiosipilaceae > JAAZIX01. The sequence continues at coordinate 2,230 of JAAZJE010000051.1, read as the reverse complement.
TATCCAGGAAATAAGATAAATTATTGTATTGTTGGAGCCGCGAGCGGAGTAAAACCAACAGGTCCGGATCGGGACGTTTCTTCGTCGTTTTGTAGTACTTCATATCATAAACTTCGCGAATATCGGCAAGATGAGCGGTCAAAAAAGCATCCGCAACAACAATGACGTCATCGCGGGGAATCTGTGCCAGTGTCTCGTGGCGGAGAAGATTCGCCTGAGACGGATTGAGCATGCTGCGAATGGTTCCGGAACGCTCATTTAGGAAAAAGGCGCTTTGCGTAAATGCCCCGACCAGCGCGACCAGCAGAAGCGCGTTGGCGACGACCTTTTTGAACTGTATATTACTTTGGCGAAGCCGGATGTATGACAGCATTCCTATGACCAATAAGAGGGCGTGCGAGCCGTAGTTGTATTGGAAAGTAATGTAGAACTGGTACATATGATTGCTCGCCAGGTTCATGACTAAAAACGGCAACCAGAGGAAAAAGAGTGCGCGCTTGCGAACCAACAGAGGCAGTAGTCCCATGGCAAGCAGAGTCAGAATCGTGTAGCCGATTTTCGGGGTGACGAAGAGGGTTGTCAGAATTAAAGTCGGATTTTCGATGGCGGTCAGAATAATGCCGGGCAGGCCGAGTTGCGGATAGGTCAGGAGATTATTGTAATGGAAACTCATCGTACCCGTGCCGACATTATTCAGATAAGAAATCGAGAGAACAAAGGTCAACAGGGCGCTGCCGGTCATCAGCAGGGCGGTGATGCGAGCCCGCTGGGCGGGCATGACGGTCAGGTCACGGTCTTTCGCTCCGATGAAGAGGCATAAAGCGATGGAAATGACATAGAGTGCGGCATCTTCCTTGACCATGAGCAGGAGAAGCGTGGCGAGCGCGATACGAATCAAACCGCCGCGCCGAACAGCATAGATCAGCCACAGAACAAGCGGCGCCAGGAAGATATTCTCATGTATGTCATAGAAGTTGGAAAGAATCATCGCCGGTTGGGCGAGATATAAGGCGGCGAAAAGAATTGTAGCTCGAGTCGAGAAGCGCCATTCTCTTGCCAGCAGCACAAGCGGGATTACGCCTGAGGAGACGACGATAATTTGAGCGATATTCAGAGTTTCCGGGTGTGGGAAGAGAACAAAGAGGGGTAGGAGCAGGTAGAAGATCGGTGAGATATGGACGTGGAAGTGCGAGAGCAGCCCGTCACGCTCCAGGGTCGTCAGCGGGGCGAATTCGCGGCGCATATAGTGGAACATCTGAGTGAACAGACCCATGTCGTATGTGGAGGCATGGAAGAGGCGTACCCGCGCAACCAGGTAGAGGCCGCCCCAGACAATATTAAGTAGAATGGCTACTGCGAAAATTATGAAGGCCGTCGTATTGGTCACAGCGTTATAATAGCGGTCGGACAGCCCCAGCTTTGCCGGTAAAATACTATTCGCAGTGGGATCCGAAGCACGATCCGCGGTTTGATCCGCAACTGGATCCGCATTGGGACTCGCAACGGGATTCGAAGAGGGAACCGATTGTTCCGGCTTCGCGGCTCGATTGCGAATCCGGCTGGCGACATAGAGGCACAATAGAAGTACCAATACGATAAAGAGAGTGATCAGCGCCGGTCTCGAAGCAGGCTCCAGCCAAGGGTTGGCAGGCAAACTTGCGAAAATCTGCGGAAGTTTTTCCGGCGGCGGAGTCAGCAATAGATGCAACATACGTGCGAACAGGGCGGCTGGAGGAATCAGATGGTAAATACGCCGATATTTCCTGTAGAAGCAGAACACAAACGAGATGAGTAACAGCCCCAGTGCCACTGAAGCCATTTGTGTGTGCACGGCCAGAATAAGGGCGTAGAGGAACCACGCCCAAACGGAGACTTCTTTGATCGTCGCCGGCTTCAGGTAGTGGCATAATTGAAAAGTGAAGAGCAGGTAAGCTGCGAAAAAGAGCAAACCCGGCAAATAAATCGCCACGGACAACGGCTTGGGAGCCAGCGCTGCTTCGTTATAGCCGCCGACGAGGAGATACAGGGAGTGGATAAAGAAAAAAACCTGCAGGGCCAAATCCGGCAGGAGGCGGTAGAAATCACGTTTATGTTGCGCTTTGGCCGGAACCGAGGGCGGATCCGTAGTCTGATTCGAAGTAGGATCTGTAGGAGGATCGGAGATAGGCTCTGGACTCAAATCCGAAGTAGAATCCGAGATTGGATCCGGGGTCTGATTTTGAATAGCTTC
>JAAZJE010000050.1 GCA_012800515.1 Clostridiaceae bacterium | reverse complement strand
CGCTAGGTTCATAATTTTACTCCTTTCTCAACTCAATAAAACAAATAATTCTTTGTTTTCTTTATTTTAACACAAAAAAGTTGGGAGTGAAGCGCCTGGCTTTGTCATTTTTTGTCGGAAAAAAGAGTAAAAAAACATTTTCGCCGTAGCGCATAATGCTCTTGCCGATGAGGAGGGGGCAAGATATGGATGGCAACAAGGCGGAAAAACTCCTGTTTACGTATCAGCTACATAGTGATGAGCTGTATTTACCCGATCATGTGATCGGTCTGCGCTTGCTTGACTGGCCGCAACTGCTCGTTCCGCAACCAACTGCGTTTGAGGAGGCCGACAGAGCATCGACGCTCTTTGATCTGCAGGACGATGTGATCTCTCTGCAGGACTTTGTGACGGCGGAGCGGGAGAAGTTACGTCTGGCAACAGAGAATGAGCGCGGCGGTTTTCCCCTGTCGGCTCAACACATGATATCCCGGGAGCGCAAACTCTTACACACCGTTGCCAGGATTTTTCTGGTCCTTTGCTCATACTACCGCGCAATCGCAACAACCGCACTAACGGCGGCGAATCTATGTCTGCACCCGACGGCGATCTACCTTCCGAGCGGCTTGATCGGCGCCCAGGAGACCGAGACTCCGCGACCGCGCGTGTACTATCTACCGGTTGCGAGAGAAATCAACTACCTGCAGCTCGATACAAGCGACGAGAGCTTTGCCGCCCTACCAGAGCCGGCCTATGCCAACTCCGCCGCCGACCGGCTGGCTCTTTGCGACCTGATCCGTCCGATTTTTCAGCCCCTCTTCGCATCCGGTGCCCTGCCGTTGAACGAATTTATTGCCACCATCGCCGACGATTTTGCCAGCGCCGGCGATCTTTTGGAGAGAGCTTTGCGCACGACCGGTCATGCCGATTGCATCCCGACTGATACTGTAAAGGATTTTATTCCGCAACAGGCAGACTATCATGAGGCACCGATGCAGGATACACCGCCCGGCCGATACGCTTCTTCGGCGGACGATGCTGTGACAAACGCTCCCGTTCGACGGCAGGACCCGCGAAGTCGCCATCTATTTATACTCGCGGCACAGGTGCTTGCCGCAATAATGTTTATCTACATACTCGTACAGGGAGAACCCTATCCGCTGATTCCGCTCTTCATGACCGCCATCATATTGGTTGGCTTTATCATCTACAACATGCTTCGCTTTCTGCGAGGAACGGGTGTAATTGGCGGAGTAGGGAAAGCGCACGGTGCGATGCCAACCGGCAGCGGAGGCATCCTCCGCAGAGTAAACGCTCCACATGGGGACGAACGAGAACGACCGGAAAATATGTTCAGCTGCGGCGGGCGGCAGGCGCGTCGAACAGAGGGACAGGGTGAGCCGCTGGCGCTGATTTCCGAGTTCGAGCCCGGTACACACTGGGAAATGCGCGGCAAACGTCTGTGGATGGTGGACAAATATTTTACGATCGGATCAGCTCCGGACGATGATTACATCATCAGCGATCCGGAAATTTCCGAGGCACAGGTAACCTTGCGGCGGCAAGGGGCAAACTTCTTCGCCGAGAGCAGCAGAGAGGGCACACATGTTTTTGTCGATACGGACTATCTGTCCGCGGGCGAAGTCTATCCCCTACCGGCTGCCGCCAATATTCGGTTGGGCCGACATAAACTATGGTTTATGGTTAGTCAATAAACTCTCTTGAACGGAGGTAAGGAAAATGAAAAACAAATTATCGGTAATCGGGAAACGTCTAGGTTGCGGATTTCGCAACTTATGGGCGGATCGTAGCGGCGGTGCGACGCTGGAAGTGGCGGTCGTTACGGCGGTGCTTGTGGCAATCGCCTTGATTTTCAATCAACAGATTCGCGAGTACGCTAAATCAATCTTCGAACAGGTGTTTAACGTAACGCCGAATCTTAATCCGGGCACACCGTAAGCTCGCCGTGAAGCCAAACCACAAAGGCACACCGTGAAGTCATGCCGCAAAAGTGCGCTACGTAAAGAAGAGACAACCGCTCCTCTCGTCCGCTATGGGCGGGAGGCTACGGTTGTCTCCGTAAACAAATAAATTTCGAGCGCCGTCGCGCTCCTTATCGGCTAGCGCGTACCGTAAAGACGGTCGCCGGCGTCGCCGAGACCGGGAATTATGTAGCCGTGCTCATTGAGCCGCTCATCGAGGGCGGCGCAGAAAATCGGCACATCCGGACATTTGGACTGAAAGTAGCGTACTCCCTCGGGTGCGGCAATCAGGCAGACAAAACGAATGCCGGTTATGCCCCGCTCTTTCAGGAAGCCCACCGCCGCCGCCGCCGTACCGCCGGTCGCCAGCATCGGATCCATAAGAACAACATCACGCTCGGCAATGTCCTCCGGCAGCTTGCAGTAGTACTCGATCGGTTGCAGAGTATCCGGGTCGCGGAAAATTCCGATATGACCCACCTTGGCCATCGGCACCAGACTCAAGATTCCATCCACCATGCCCAATCCGGCGCGGAGAATCGGAACGACCGCCATCTTTTTGCCGGCCAGAACTTTCGTTCTCGCAACGGCCATCGGGGTCTCGATCTCCACCTCCTCAAGGGGCAGGTCGCGGGTGACTTCGTAGGCCATCAGCGTGGCCACCTCCGAAACCAATTCGCGGAACTCTTTTGTCGTTGTGTGTTTATCGCGCATCAGCGATATTTTGTGCTGGATCAATGGATGGTCATATACGAATAAATTACCTTGCTCCATGATTTCCTCCTGGCGTGTGCCTGTAGATT
>JAAZJE010000049.1 GCA_012800515.1 Clostridiaceae bacterium | reverse complement strand
GGCTACGCCGACAGCTTCTCCGTAATCATCTTTGCCAATAATCAATGTTCCGCCAACACTATTGGCAAAGCCGCAAATCCAATTTAACCACTCATCGTTCCACTGCTTTTTCCATTCCACAACCTGTAATTCTGACCCTGCCCTAGGATTCACTTTACAGTTCCCCTTTCCTCAAATTACAAGTCATGCAAGGCATCCTGCGGATATCGACGGCGCCCCGTCTTCGGCTCAAATTCTACATCATCGTCCGCTAAAAACCAACTTAACGGAACTGCCCGGCGACAAAAAACACACGGGGCGCAAGTCCTTTCAGGCTCACACCCCGCGTGTTTAACTAAATAATTTGCCGTCTTACGGTAGCCCTTAATGCCTTTCAGTTGTACTCACAGTCGCCAGTTTTTACCCAGAATGGAGCAACGCTCGTCGGGGTTTAATTGACCGTACCAGATCGTAAACAGACTGCCGTCCGCGAGCTCGACGGTCTGCGGATAGCCGAGATCTCCCGTCGGAGCGTCGTCACACAGAACAGCCTCACGTTCCCAGGTCTGCCCCTCATCCTCCGAGATCCAAGCGCGAATGCCGTAGCGCCCGGCAGTGCGGCAACCGAAAACCATGACCAGAGATCCGCTGCTGTGCTGCATGACATGCGGCGGCGAACCGTCGCAACCCAGGAAGCGCGCCTCTCTCCAGTTCATGCCCCCGTCCGTCGATTCCGTCTGCATGATCGTAAAGCGTAAGGCAGGCTCATCCAGACTCCGTACCTCCAAACGGATAAAGCCGAGGATCTTGCCGTCCGCCAATTCAATGGCGTAAGGCTCATGAACATTGTCGTCGATGATGCCCGCCGGCATGGGCACCGGGCCGAGCAGACGCCAAGATAAGCCTCCGTTGTCACTGACCGCAGCCATGATCGGCTTTTCCGACTTGATTCCGCCTTCGGAGGCAAACATCAGTTTGCCGAAATAGAACAGCCGTCCGTTGCTTAATTTAATCGGACCGTGCGGCGTTGTCAAAGGCGAGGGAATCTGCTCCGACCAGGTCTCGCCGCCGTCTTCACTGAGGATTAGCCAGGAACCGAGATAGTAGCCGGTCAACTCCGTCGGCTGTGCGGCAATCGCCGCATAAGCCGCGGCAGCATCCTCTGCCCGCATACCAAAAACCTTTTCCAAACTTCTTCCGGCTGCGTACTGGCCGATGTCAAGAGTAAAACTGCTCACCAAGTAAGTTTGATCATCCAGCAGTAAGATTCCGCTATCGCGGTCATCGAAAGGGGAATTAAATATGACCTCCGGCTCCGTCCACTGCGTCAGATCCCGCTCGTGGCCGTAAATAATCACTACCTTGCCCCAGGGATCGACATGGTAGCGACGATTTCCGGAACAGACAATAATCAATTTGCCCGTGCTGTCGCGGGCGATACTGGGCCAGCCGTAATAGCTCCAGTCGTCCTGCGGATGATAGCAAATCGGTATGGTCTCGGCATCGACATGGCTCTGTGGCATCTTTGCGGCAACGGCAAAGGCTTCTCGCCCGCGCGCCTTGGGTTCGGCATAGGTCGCCGCCTTCTGTTGTGCTGATTGTTCTTGTGACATACTTCCACCTCGACTTTCACAAAGCATTATTCGCTAACGCCCTCAAAGTATACAGATATCGACAAAATATATATCGCATACTTTCTTGCACAAATATCGGAAGCCACCCCGCAAGCCGCGACATAACAAAAAGT
>JAAZJE010000048.1 GCA_012800515.1 Clostridiaceae bacterium | reverse complement strand
TTGCTTCATGCTCTATTTGGCGATCGTCAAAAAATTCGAGCCACTATTGTTGGTTTGCATTTCGTTCGGCATGTTGCTTTCGAACTTGCCCCTGTCCGGCTTGTATCATCCGGAACTCTTTGCCGACGGTAAAGTTCCGAGCCTGAGCCAGATTGCCAATCAGGGCGGCCTGATCGATCTTCTTTATTTGGGTGTTAAGCTGAACATCTATCCTTCATTGATTTTCATGGGGATCGGCGCTATGACCGACTTCGGGCCGATGCTGGCGCGGGTTTCCTCTATGTTCCTGGGTGCTGCGGCGCAGTTGGGCGTCTACGCGGCCTTTATGTTTGCTATTTTACTTGGGTTTACTCCCACCGAGGCGGCCAGTATCGGTATCATCGGCGGAGCCGACGGTCCGACGGCGATCTTCCTGACTTCCAAATTAGCGCCGCACCTGCTGGCTCCGATCGCTTTGGCGGCATACTCGTACATGGCGCTGATTCCAATGATTCAGCCGCCGATCATGCGTGCCTTGACAACTAAAAGGCAGCGTGAGACCCGTATGGAGCAACTGCGTGGAGTGTCCAAGACCGAGAAAATCATTTTTCCGATCGTCTGCACGATATTTATCCTGCTTATACTGCCCTCGGTCGCACCTCTGCTCGGTATGCTGATGCTGGGCAATCTCTTCCGCGAGTGCGGCGTAGTTGATCGTCTGAGCGATACGGCTCAAAACGCCCTGATGAATATCGTTACCATTTTCCTGGGTGTGTCCGTCGGTGCTACCGCGGTGGGCTATGATCCGATCACTCAGACCGGTTTCCTCAGCCTGGCTACGATTAAGATTGTCGGTCTGGGTCTGGCGGCCTTTGCGATCAGCACGGTCGGCGGTGTGCTCGGCGGGCGCGTGATGTACAGACTATCGGGGGGTAAAGTCAATCCGCTCATCGGTTCCGCCGGAGTTTCCGCCGTGCCGATGGCGGCGCGTGTTTCTCAGGTCGAAGGGCAACGTGCAAATCCGGGCAACTTCCTGCTCATGCACGCAATGGGACCCAATGTCTCGGGAGTAATAGGATCGGCAATTGCGGCCGGCTTCTTACTGGCGGTGTTTGGCGGGTAGCCGAAGTACACGTTAATAGTCAGGTCGGCGAGAATCCCACAGGCAAGATTCGCCGACCTGTTGCTTATAGGAGGATTAGTAATGGTAAAGCTGTTTATTCCCGGTCCGACCGATGTTGCTCCGGAAGTCCTGGCTCAGTTATCGCGGCCGATGATTTCGCATCGCGGTACGGAGGCTACGGAACTACAATCCCGAATCAGTCGCAATTTGCAGAAAATAATGCGGACTGAGGAAACGATTCTGCTTTCCGGATCATCCGGAACCGGATTGATGGAAGGGGCGGTACGCTCATGTACGCGTCGCCGGGCAGCGGTATTTTCGATCGGAGCCTTCGGACAGCGCTGGTTTGAACTCTGTGAATCCAACGCGGTGCCGGCAGATCTCTTTGCTGCCGAGCCGGGGGAGATTACCCGTGCCGAGGATGTAGCGGCGGCTCTGGAAACCGGGAAATATGATCTGGTCTGCGTGACACATAACGAGACCTCGACCGGGATTGCCAATCCGCTGGCGGAAATAGCTATTGTAATGCGTCGGTTTCCGGAGGTGGTCTGGTGTGTCGATGCGGTGAGCTCCTTGGGCGGCGAAGATATCCCGGTCGATGAATTGGGGATCGATATTTGCATCACTTCGGCGCAGAAGTGCCTCGCTCTGCCGCCGGGACTGGCACTCTGCTCATTCAGTGAGAAGGCGCGTCGGGCGGCAAATGAAGTTCCCTCGGAGCGCAGAGGCCAGTATTTTGACCTGCTCAATCTGGATCGCTTTGTCCGCGAGAAAAAGTGCCAATATCCGTCGACGCCGCCGCTTTCCCTGTATTACGCTCTCGACTACCAGTTGGAGCGGATTCTTGCCGAGGGGCTCGAGGCGCGCTTTGCCCGGCATCTCGAACTGGCCGAGTTGACTCGCGACTGGGCGCGGGAGAATATGGCTCTCTTCGGTGATCGGGAGCATCTTTCCCGCACCGTAACCTGCATCGACAATGTACATAATATTGATGTGCCGCAACTGGTAAAGAATTTAGAGCAACGCGGTTATCTGATTTCCAACGGCTATGGTCAACTGAAGAATCGCACTTTCCGAGTCGCTCATATGGGCGAACGCAGCCGGGCGGAGATGGAAGCAATGCTGGCCGAACTCAGCGCGGCCTGTGCGGAATTGCGGCATTAGACCGCAATAGGCATAAGGAGGAAAATTTATGCCGGGGAAAATACTTGTAACGGAAAAACTCGCCGACCGACCTTTAGCGGGTCTGAGGCAACAGGGCTTTGAGGTCGATGTCCGCTTGGGACTGTCGCCGGACGAGCTGCGAGGGATTATCGGTGAGTACGCCGCCCTGATCGTCCGCTCCGCAACCCGGGTCGACCGGGACCTGCTGGATGCGGCTACCAATCTGATCGTTGTCGGGCGCGCCGGCACCGGAGTGGACAATATCGATGTCCCGTACTGCACGGAGAAGGGCATTGTCGTTGTTAATACCCCAACGGCCAACACTATGGCCGCCGCCGAGCTGGCCGTCGGACTGATCTATGCCTTGTTCCGCAATATTTGTTTTGCCGACCGTCTGGTGCGGCAGGGCGATTTCCGCCGCAATCTCATGACCGGGAGCGAACTGACCGGTAAAAAGGCAGCGCTGGTCGGATTGGGGCGTATCGGCTCTACCGTGGCGGAAAAGCTCAGCGGAGTCGGAATGGATGTCATTGCCTACGATCCTTATGTGGCGACCGAACGATTTGAGAGATTGAAAATAGAACGTTGTGAAAGCCTGGAGGAGATGCTACCCCGCGCCGATGTGGTTAGTATCCATATGCCGCTGACCCCCGATACGGTCAATATGATCGGAGCGAAAGAACTGGCGTTGTGCCGGCCGGGAGTGCGAGTGGTCAATGCCGCCCGCGGCGGACTGATCGACGAGACGGCACTGTACGAGGCGCTGGTCAGCGGACATGTTGCCGGCGCCGCGTTGGATGTGCTGGCGAAGGAGCCGAACTACAACCTGCCGCCGGAGAAACAGACTTTCGACCATCCTCTGCTTCACCTGCCGAATGTCATCTATATGCCGCATTTGGGAGCGAGTACGTACGAAGCCCAAAACCGGGTCGGTGAGGGTGTTGCCGATGCCGTTGCCGGGACTTTGCGCGGCGAAATGGTCTCGGCGGTTAACCTGCCGGGAATTACGGCGGCGGAGGGGATTCGTCCGTATATCAGCCTGGCGGAGAAGCTGGGAGCAATTTATTACCAGTCCGGCAATCACGGCTTGGATTGGGTTGAGGTGGCATACAGCGGCTCGCTTCTGGGCGAAGAGACCGGTCTACTGACCCTTTCGGTGCTTAAGGGCATCCTGACGCCGATTACCGACCAACGTTTGAATTTTGTCAACATCCGTGCCAATGTAGAGGAATTGGGCATTAAGGTAACGGAAAGGAAGGATCCCGAACAGAACGTGTTCGAGAATCTGATCCGGGTAACTTTCGGGAGCGGAAGTGAAGAACTTTGTGTCTCCGGCACGATTTTTGCCCGCGACCGGGAAATGCTGGTCAGTTTTTACGGCTACACAATGGACTTTGAGCTCTGCCCGTATGTCCTGGCGATTCATAACAATGATGTGCCGGGGATTATCGGCCAGGTCGGGACCATGCTCGGCAACGCCGGGGTCAATATCGCTTCCATGCATTGGAGTCGCAAGCTCGATCGCGGGCGCGCCCAGGCCTTCGTCGGGATCGATACGCCAATCAGCGAGGAGTTATACCGGGAACTTACGGCGATTGAAGGCGTTATACGCGTCAGCCGCCTGTTCTTTTGATTATATTCCTCAATTGTTGGCGCTGTCGAGAGTCAGCCGCTGACAACAAGCTGTAGAAAATCAAAAAGGCCATCCTCAAGTGAGGATGGCCTTTCTGGTGCCCAGAACCGGAATCGAACCAGCGACACGCGGATTTTCAGTCCGCTGCTCTACCGACTGAGCTATCTGGGCAAATAATGACCGACCTCTTTCGAGGTCAGTCATATTGTGGCGACGCAGAAGGGACTCGAACCCTCGACCTCCAGCGTGACAGGCTGGCATTCTAACCGGCTGAACTACTGCGCCATCGGTTGGTGGGAACTACAGGGCTCGAACCTGTGACCCCTTGCGTGTAAAGCAAGTGCTCTTCCGGCTGAGCTAAGCTCCCAAGTTCCATGCGGCGGCTCCGCAAGCAACGAAAGGGAGTATAGCCCAAGGAGATTTATTTTGTCAAGCATCATGTGCTAATATGCGTAAAGAAAGAACAAAAGGCAGGAAAAACAGTTATGAGCGTTGAGCTAACGACCCGATCGAGCGAAGAAAGCATGATCCTGTATCCGGATCTAACAAATGCGGCGCTGTTCGCAACGATTCCGCAAAATCTAAGAGATCTCTTTGAGCGCTACACCTATCCGTGGGAGATTCTTCCGGTTTTGAGTGATTATATTCGGGAGCTCGGCGCGAGTCTGCCGCGCTCGGAGTATGAGGAAATTGCGCCGGGGATATGGGTGGCGCACAGTGCCGTGATTCATCCGACCGCCGAGCTGACGGCGCCGACAATAGTGGAGCCCGGAGCCGCGGTACATAGGAACGCCTATGTCCGCGACCGGGTCTATCTGGCGGCGGAGTCCGCGGTCGGCCATTTATGTGAGGTAAAAAACTGCATCCTGCTCAATCAGGCTCATGCAGCACACTATAATTATGTCGGCGACAGCATCCTGGGCAATCGCAGTCATCTGGGGGCGGGTGTGATTCTCTCTAATTTACGCTCGGATCGGCGACTGATCGAAATTCGTTACAAAGGCGGACGGGTGCCTACCGGCGTATTGAAAATGGGCGCTGCGCTCGGCGACGATACGGAACTCGGTTGTGGTGCCGTGCTCAACCCCGGAACCGTGATAGGACAAAGGGGAGTTGTGCGCCCCCTTGCTTCGGTAGTCGGCTTTGTGCCGAGTCGACATGTTTACAATAAGGACGGCAGTGTCACGCCTTACAGTTGGGAATAAACGATCTTACCCATTACCATGCTGAGATGGACGTTCAGATCCGCATCCATTATAACTATGTCTGCGTCGTAGCCGACGGCGACCATGCCTTTGCGGTCGTCGACGCGAATACGCTGTGCCGGGGTCAGAGAAGCCATGCGTACGGCCTCGGTCAGCGGGATGTCCACCTCTTTGTGCAGATTGGCGACCATTTGGGCGAGCGGTGTGCAACTGCCGGCGAAAGCCTGACGGTGGCTCAGCTTCATGACTTTATCCTCGTAGATAACCTCGAGGCCATTGGAACCGACATATGTCGTGCCTTCAACCGGCTCCGTAGCGGTAAACTCGAGTCCGTCACTTATCAGATAGGCTCTGCGAGCGCCCTTGACCCGATAGATCAGCTTTAGGAGCGAGATCGGTAGATGGCGCAAGTCGCCGATCATCTGGGTGGTGAAGTCGTCGGAATAAAGGCCGGCTTCGACAACGCCGGCGGTGCGATAGCTGTTTTTGCGCACGACTGTGGAACAGGCCGAATAGATGTGGGTGATATCGGTATAACCGTTCTCCAGGGCGAGCATGCAGGTTTCAAAAGAGGCGTCGGAATGGGCAATAGTGCCGACAATGCCGCGTGCGGCGAGTTCCCGTCCCAGTTCCATGGCACCGTCCAACTCGGGAGCAACACCAACCATCTTAATTCCACCCGGCCATCGGTCCAGGAGGGGAATGTAGTCGGTTGTCGCCGGTACTAACAGCCCGTCGGGACTCTGAGCACCGGCCTGGCCGGGTGAGAGGAAAGGTCCTTCCAGGTGAATACCAAGAATGTTTGCATCCGTCGATTCGGCCTGTGCCGCGCGAACCGTATCGATGGCCAGATATTGATCTTCCAGCGGCATCGCGAAAGTCGTCGGAACGATCGAAGTCGTTCCCGTTCGGGCATGTGCGGTACACATTTCAATGATGTGATCCCTATTGCCGCACATTATGTCGTAACCGCCGCCGCCGTGTACATGTAAATCGATGAAGCCCGGAGTCAGGTAATATCCCGTGCAGTCGATGATCTGCCAGTCGGCTCCGGCTTCGTAGCGGTCGACGATGTCGATGATACGTCCGTCCTCAATCAGAACGGAACCTTGCCGCAAGCGCAGGGGAGTTATTATTGTGGCATTATGTAAACAAAGCATTTGAATGCCTTTCCGTATGTCCTTGCCGTAGCGACTTGTATGTTATACGTTGATGGAGTCTATCTGTCTCCGTCGGGGGAGGTTGAGGTTGGCAAATTCGAGCCGTACACTGCCGTCTTCGCAATAAGTCACCGCCTCTTTATCGAATTTCATCGTATCGATATAGTCCAGATAGGCGCGAATATCGGCATAAGGTGACTTGAAGCCGGCCTTGATCGCCTTGCCCATGGCCGCGCCGTCGCGCAAAAGCATATTGAGCAACACTACCTGTACCTGTGCCGAATTGACATATGCCCGTTCGGGATCGGCTATGGCATAGTCCGAACCGTGTGCCTTGCCGACGGCACCGGACGAGTATGGATGAATCGACGGGATTACGGCGGAGACATCGCCCATATCGGTGCTACCCGTGCTCCAACCCTCGATGTCATACAACAGATGTTTGGGACCGACCACCGCCTCCATCGCCCGGAAGGCCAGATCGTTCAGGGTGGGGTCATTATTAAGCGGACTGTACCCCGGGCTGTCGGATATTTCCACATTGGCACCGATTGCCGCTGCCGAGGCGGCCAGAGCCAGATTGACATTGCGGTTGGCCTGCATCATGGCCGGCATACTCGATGCCCGCAGATAGCTTTCGAGCTTGGCCTCAGCCGGAATAATGTTGACGGCGCCGCCGGCTCGGGTAACGATCGGATGGAAGCGAACGTGGTCGCTGTCGATAAAGGTTTCACGCAGAGCATTGACTGCCTGGATTCCCAGAGTTGCCGCGTAAAGCGCATTGACGCCCATATTCGGTGAGCCGCCGGCGTGAGCGGCGGTACCCTTATAGAGAATATTTTTGACGATGCAGCCGTTGCTACCTTTGCGGACGGTGAATTTCCCGAAAACGCCGGTGTGAATCATGAAAGCAATGTCGACGGAGTCGAAATATCCGCGGTGCATGAGTTCGACTTTACCGCCGTAATAGCGGATTATTCCTTTCTTGCGTAGTCCTTCGCGGTATTCGAGCTCGATCAGCTCTTCGGCGGGGACTGCCATGAGGCGAATGCGTCCGCTGAGTCCGTCAAGGGCGCCCGGCACGGACAGAGCGGCAGCGACGCCGACCAGAGCTGCACACTGGGCGTGATGACCGCAGGCGTGCGCCGTGCCGCGCTCGGGATGAGCGGCGGGATGCTCGGGCATATAGAGCGCGTCCATTTCGCCGAGGACGGCAACCGTCGGTCCGGGGCGTCCGGTATCAAGGTCGACGAAAAATCCGGGTATATCGCCGAAATTATTTATTTCGTAGCCGAGTTCGGTAAAAATATCAGCCAGGTAGGCCGAAGTCTCCCACTCTTTGTACCCGGTCTCGGGATTATTCCAGATGTGTTCCCCCGCTTCGAAAATCAAATCGCGGAAGCGTGTGACCTGATCTTTCAATTGAGCAACGTTTATATCAGTCATAAATATCATCCTTTCGCTTCACGGTTATTATGTGTGAATTATATCAGATGTACGCACGGTGCCGACGGGCGGAGAGTAACGGAAGACCGGGACAGCGTAATTTCATACAAATCTTACGGCAATGCCGGATTTCGTCGGTGTGCTGTCTGCGGAATAGATGGTAAATTGCTCTCGCCATGACTTGCTATGCATGGCTTTTTGTAGGATTGCTTGATAAAATAAGTGTAACTGTAAATCTTAGAAAATTACAGGTAAGTTTTTTTTGAATAATTTTTATTTACGGTTGATAAAAATTAAACGAGGAAGCCTAAAATGAATAAGAAACTCATTAGTGTCATGATGGCGTTATTGCTGGTTCTGACAGCTTTGGCAGGATGTAGCGTAAGAATCGAGATCGCAGGGAAGAAAACACAGCCCGGTGAAGTCAGTAATCCTCCCGACAAAGTTACGGAGCCCGCGGAGAGCAGTACGACTTCCGGCAAAACGACAGAACCGGCGGCAAGTAGCGCGCCCCCCGTCGAAACGACAGAACCGGCGGTGAGTAGCGCGCTCCCCGTCGAAACGACAGAACCGACGCCCAGCGGCACGACTCCCGGCGAAATAAAGGAACCCGCGGAAAAGGAAAGGACAATAAAGGCAAGAGGTATTCTTTCAACAAGTCCGGAAGGGTATATGTACAACTTATTTACGGATGATACGATCGAGATCAGCTACTGTGATGAAATTAAGTTGTCGGCCAAGCTCATTATTCCGGAAAAGCTGGACGGCAAAAAAGTCGTTGGCATCGGGGATCTGGCATTTGAGCACTGCAAGTCACTTGAGTCGATTGAGATTCCTTCCTCGGTCACGAACATAGATGAATTGGCGTTCAGCTACTGCAGCTCGCTGAAGTCGATCATGATTCCTTCCTCAGTCACCGAAATCGGGGATATGGCGTTTAAGGGTTGCGGTTCACTGAAGTCGA
The DNA here is from genome assembly GCA_012800515.1 of Clostridiaceae bacterium. GTDB lineage: Bacteria > Bacillota > Clostridia > Saccharofermentanales > Fastidiosipilaceae > JAAZIX01. The sequence goes on along the minus strand of JAAZJE010000048.1, from coordinate 1,098 downwards.
TCGAGATCCCCACCTCGGTAGTCAGCATCGGAGGCTCCGCGTTTGAGGACTGTGACTCTTTATCTGAGGCTATTGTGCCGTACAGGCTGAATCATTGCGGCGCCGCTGTATTCCCGGAACAGACAAAGATTAAAGATCATAACGGCAAGGACAGGCCGTTGTATAAAACATCCGACGACTGTGTATATGTGTTACTTAATCAACCTTATACGGTGCTGGTGGATTATGTCGGCGACAGCAAAAAAGTCTCCGTGCCCGAGCAGATTGACGGAATGACGGTCACCGGTATCGGCGATTGGGCATTTGATCGTTGCTCCGAACTGGAGTCAATCGAGATCCCGTCCTCGCTCACCGACATTGGAGACTGGGCATTTTGTTCCTGTGAATCGCTGCAGACAATTGAGATTCCCTCCTCGGTCACAAGCATCGGATCGGGGGCGTTCGCTTACTGCACATCGCTGAAGCCGTTCAAGATGCCGCCTTCGCTAACCGACATTAAGAATAGCACGTTCTCGTATTGCTACGCCCTGTCTTCAGTCGAGATTCCGTCCTCGGTCACCGATATTGGCGTGTCTGCGTTTATGTCCTGTGCCTCTCTGCAGTCAATCGAGATTCCGTCCTTGGTCACACGTATTGGAGGTGACGCATTTTGCGGGTGCGACTCGTTGCAGTCTGTTAAGCTGCCTTCTTCGCTCACCGACATTGAGGCGGGGGCGTTCCGCGAGTGCGGCTCGCTTACATCAATCGAGATTCCGTCCTCGATCACCCGCATAGGAGCGTCGGCATTTGCGAATTGCAACTCCTTATCCGAAGCTATCGTGCCGTATAAGCTGAACTATTGCGGCAATGATATATTCCCGAAACAGACAAAGATCAAAGATCATAACGGCAAGGACAGGCCGCTGTATAAGACATCCGGCGATTACAAATATGCGCTGCTTAATCAATCTTATACTGTGCTACTGGATTATACCGGCAAAAGTAAGAGTGTTTCGGTGCCGGAACAGCTTGGCGGTTTGACCGTCACCGGCATTGGCGAGTGGGCATTTGCGGATTGCGCTTCACTTGAGTCGATCAAGATCCCGTCCTCGGTCACCG
>JAAZJE010000047.1 GCA_012800515.1 Clostridiaceae bacterium | reverse complement strand
TCTCATGCCCTTCGCGCTCACCGTCCTTGGTCAAATCGCCGGGAATGATCAAAAACTGCGGGTTCTGCGCCTTAACTTCCTTCAGCGCTTCTTCCAGAATATAGCTCGATTCCTTGAGCATTTTCGGATCGCCGCTGACATAATCCAGGTAAGCCTGTGAATTACTCACGAAATGCGGCGGGTAAATGTGGACGTCCGAAATTACATTAATCGTTAATTTGTTGTCCTGCCCGGCGCTCTCCGCTGCATTGACGGTGGCAACAGTCGAAGCACCAAGCCAACCGAAGCCCAACGAAACTACGGCGGTAACGAGAGCCAAAAGACCCGCCAGTCGGCGGCGGAGGCGACCACCGCGCCCAGCTCGGATTTCCCTGCTCCCGGCTCGGTTTTTCTTCTCTTTCGTATTATCTGCCCGCAAAGTCGACAGCAAAGCCTGCTCACTCAGCCGCAGATTCTTCCCCTGTATTTGATTTTCCATTCCGATACTCCTTGCCCATATGTTGCACATTTGTTTTCACGGATTCTGCCCGACGGAAATTCCCATCGGAAAGCCCAGACCCTGTATCAGTATACTATTTGTGTGTAAAAAAAGCTTTCTGATGCGGTAAAAAATCGGTAAATTTCACCTTCGCAGCTAAATTGGTTTACTATGTTTTTCGTCACTTTTCTATTTCCACGGTTTTGCCGGGCGGTGTACCGGGCGGCGTACCGGGCGGAGTGGCAAAATTACAACTTGTATTTGTTTAGCAATCGTTGTCGCCTTCGTAGCCGCTTTCGGCACCGCTTTTTCCGGAGCCGACAAAGCTGTTTTCGGCAACTTTTCAGCTTACGTCCCGCCAGCAACCGCTACCGGGGTCTGTGCGGGGACATTAGTTGCAAAGTTGCCGAAAGCCTTGAGTCGTAGGACTCACTAACAGGTAATAACAGGCTTTTTCCGGAGCCGACAAAGCTGTTTTCGGCAACTTTTCAGCTTACGTCCCGCCGGCGACCGCTACCGGGGTCTGTGCGGGGACATCAGTTGCAAATTTGCCGAAAGCCCTGAGTCGTAGGACTCACTAACAGGCAATAACAGGCGTTTTCCGGAGCCGACAAAGCTGTTTTCGGCAACTTTTCAGCTTACGTCCCGCCGGCGACCGCTGCCGGGGTCTGTGCGGGGACATTAGTTGCAAATTTGCCGAAAGCCCTGAGTCGTAGGACTCGCTAACAGACAATAACAGGCGTTTCCCGGGGTTGACAAATAGGAACGCGGAATCATCTGGGAAGTAACCCAGCCCCAGGCCGTTTCACGGGAAATTGCCAGGAAGTTGTCTGCCGTGGCTACGGCGCGACAGTTTTACAACTTGTACTCACCGGCGTCCTGCACCTCCCGAAGACGGAAACTGCTGTGTTGCACATTGGAATTTTACACTCCGCTCATTTATACTTTTAAATAACCGAAGAAATTACCGAAAGTGAGGAATCTTCATGTCGAATACCGATCGAGTACCGACACCCAACCAGTGGAAAGAACATATAAAGCGCCTGACGGCCGGCGGTGCATCCTATGCGGATGTGCGCTATTATTCCGAGGATCTGTCTGGCAATATCAGCCTGCATAACGGCAATCTGGTTAATCCGTACAGCGGCGGCTCGGGGATCGCGCAGCAGAGCGAGTCGGGCTACGGCGTCCGTTGTCTTTACGGCGGTGCCTGGGGATTCGCGGCTTCGTCGGACCCGGCGCAGATCACCGCCACCTTCGACAGAGCTTTGGATAACGCCAAGACCGCGGCCGGCCGCGTCTCCTTCCCGATTCGGCTCGCCGATAAGGAAGTGCTGTCCGGCGAGTTCGTCAGCCCCTGCGCCCGCGACCCTTTCGATGTGCCGATTGAGGAGCAGATCGCTTTCCTGAACGGCCTCGACGCCGTCCTCAATCAGACGGGGGTTGCGCAGCGGGCTATCAACCTCTCCGCCACCCGGACAAAGATTGAGTACTACGATTCCGAGGGCGCGGAAATCCGCAAGCAAATCATCAACTTCTTCCCGTCGATGACCGTCATGGGGCGCGGAACCAGCGGCGATATGCAGCGTCGCACCTATAAACCGCCGCGGCTGGGCGAGAGCCGCGGCTGGGAGATCATGGACCCCGAACATTGGCATACCGAGGGCGAACGCCTGGTACGCGAGCTCAACGAACTGCTCGTCGCCCCCGCCTGCCCGGTCGACACCCGCTCGGTCATTATTCTGCCCGACATGATGTTCCTGCAGGTGCATGAGACCATCGGCCACGCCCTCGAACTCGACCGCATACTCGGCTACGAGCTCTCCTTCGCCGGCGGCTCCTTCGTCCGCCTCGAGGACTTCGGCAATCTCCAATACGGCTCTACCCGCCTAACCGCCCGTGCCGACGCTACCGTGCCCAATTCGCCGGGCAGCTTCGGCTACGACGACGACGGCGTGGCGGCCCAGAATCGCCTGCTGATCGACCGCGGCACTTTAGTCGGCGCAATCTCCTCGCGCCAGACCGTGACTGAGGCCAATGCCAAAGCCGGCCGCGACATCTTCGCCGGCTCCGGCGGGGCAAACCGTGCCTGCGCCTTCAACCGCACCCCCATCGAGCGCATGACCAATATCAATATCGATCCCGGCAACGACGGAAATCTCGACGACATCATCGCCGACACCGAACGCGGCATTATCGTCTCCGGCGACCGCAGCTGGTCGATCGGCTCCAACCGCGAGCAGTTCCACTTCGCCACCGAAATCGCCTGGCTGGTCGAGGACGGCAAGCGCTGCGGCGTCGTGCGCAATCCCTCGTATCAGGGCATGACTCTCGATTTCTATCGTTCCCTCACAGCCGTCGGCGACGCCTCCACTTGGGAAGTGCATTACGTCCCCAATTGCGGCAAAGGCGCCCCGGGTCAGATCATGCAACTCGGGCACGGCATTCCGGTCTGCCGCTTCGACAACGTAAAGGTAGGTGAATAAAATGACCCGCAACATAAGATCGAAAAATTCCCCCGTATTCGTCTTCGACACATTGAACCAACTGCGCGAACACGCCCTGACGCGCGGCGTCCGGGCCACTTTTTCCTGGCAGCGCGAAGACAGCCGTCTGGTGCGTTACGCCAACTCGGCCATCTCCCTCAATACGACCGAGGATGTGACGCGGCTTTATGTTACCGCTCTCGAAGCCCGTCGTTCCGTCTCCACGAGCGCCGTCATCGATCCGTACGATGTCCCGGCGATGTTGCGGATTGTCGATCGGGCTATAGAAATGTTACCGCATGCCAGCGAGATCCATTATGCGCGCACCATGCCCTGCCTGAGCGAAGACACGTACACCGAGGCCAATTTCGACCCGGAGCTGGCGACAATCGACGGCGCGGAAATCACCGCCTTCGTCGAACGTGCCACCCGCGGCCTCGAGACCGACGACATCATGCTCTCCGGCAACTTTTCGACCGGGGTCTGCGAGCGTGCCGAGATGTCGACCGCCTCCCCGCATATCAACTATTGGCGCGGCACCGACGCCGGCATCACGCTGGTTCTCTCCTCGCTGAAGGATAAGTGGGAAATCAATGCCGAACAGTTCGTCTGGCGCCGGGCTGATCTCGACCCCGAGTCGATTTATGAGCGCCTGGCCTGGATGCGCGAGCAGTATCTGACCCGCCCGGGTGTGCGCCTGCCGCTCGGCGCCTACAGCATCGTTCTGGGCAACGCCGCCCTGAGCGAATACGCTTTCTTTCTGTCCTATCTGAGTGCCAGCGGGCGCATGGAGAAGTTAGGCTACAGCATGTTGAGCACCGACGATGTCGGCAAGCAGGTCCTCTCGCCGCTCTGCACTATGGTTGAGGATCCCGCCCTGCTCGCCACCTTCCCGGTACCGGTCGACAGCTACGGCCGCCACCGCGAACGACGCGCGATATTTGATCGCGGCGTCTTCACGGGCTTCATTCGCGAACAAAGCGAAGCCGACGAATACGGCGAGATCCCGACCGGCCACGACGTGACGCAACTGAGCCTGGCGCTCCTGCCCGGCGACCGCGACGTCCGCACGATCCAGGAATTTGCCGCTCTGCCGCGCGACCGCGACATCCTCTACATCCCCTATCTGCACTACGTCGGCCTGGTCAACCCCAGCGCTGGCCTGATCACCGGCACCTCACGCTTCGGAGCCCTTTTCCTCAAACAGGACGGCAGCATCGAACTGCCCTACAATGTGCGCCTGACCCTGAGCCTCAGGGATCTGTTCGGCAAGCACCTCTCCTGGCTCTCCGCTTACTCCGAGCCCTACGGCAGCAGCTCCTCCTACGGCGCGCGCAACCCCGGGACCGTGCTGGTTCCGGTCTTGGGCGGCTTCGAAGACGTCGAGATCGAAATCTCGAACGAATCGTTCTGATCAGGCAACCCGCCGTGGTTGACCGTTATCCGACCCAGCGGCTCACTGCGTTCGACCGTTATCCGACTCGGCGGCTCGCTACGCCGTTACATGACCCGACGCCCCCGCGTTCGTCAGCTTAAAGGAGGTTCTATGGCCAATATCATTTTTCATTCACTGTCGCCGGCTCTGCACACGCAGCGCCGCCTCCGCGTGATCCTGCCCGACTCGCGCCGCAACGACACGAACCTTCCTTGGCTCCTGCTCCTGCACGGTGCCGGAGCCGACGGTTCCCGCTGGCTGCGCATGACCCGCGCCGAGTACTACGCTGAGGCTAAGGGAATCGCCCTCGTTCTGCCCGACGGCGATAACGGCTACTACACCGATATGCGGCACGGCTATAAGTACTATACATATCTCTCCGAAGATGTCGAAGCCGACGTTCTGCGCAATTTTCCCAGTCTCAGTCGCGACCCGCAGCGGCGTTATGTCGCGGGCTTTGAGATAGGCGGCTTCGGCGCGCTCAAGTACGCGCTGGACTTCCCCGACCACTTCCGGGCGGCCGGCTCCTTCGCCGGCGGATTGGATCCGCAGTCGCTCGATCCGGACTACTGCGTACTGACCTTCGGTTCCTACAAGCAGGCCTGGCAGGCGGAGAACGATTTATTCAACCGTCTGCGCACCGCGCTCACTGACGATACGCGACTCCCCGACCTCTATATCTCCCGCAGAGAGCAGGATTACCTTTACACCGTTCCGGATCGCGACTTCGCCTCGGACAACGCTATGACTTCCGGCCACACAATCAAAGTCAGCCGTTTCGATTTCAACTCCGCCGACCCATGGTCGTTCGCGGATCGGAGCCTGGCCTGGTTCCTGGATCGGATTTGCCCCGACCGCGCGCAACTCTTCACGCCGCCCGCTGCCGCTGACTGCCCGGACGACTGCCACACTGACTGCTCAGACGACAGCCTCGCTGACTGCCCAACCGGCAAACCGACCAAGGAATAAGGAGTTAGACCATGTCATATTTGCAACTTTCGCTTTATTCCGAAACCCTGCGTCTGGAGACAAATGTTCAGGTGATTCTCGCCGCCGACCCCGCCGCCTCACCATGTCTGCTTCTTCTCCACGGCGCCAGCGATAACGACACTATTTGGGCACGTTGGACCTCGATCGAACGCTACGCCAACCGCTACGGCATTTCCGTGGTTATGCCAGGCGCCCATCTGAGCGCCTTCGCTGATATGCGCCGCGGCCCCGCCTACGAAACCTTTCTGATGCGCGAACTGCCGGAATTTCTCCATCGTCACCTGGGGCTGCCGACGGCGCGCGAACTCAACCTCATCGCCGGCCTCTCGATGGGCGGCTACGGCGCGCTCCGCCTGGGACTGCGCCATCCGGAGCGTTTCAGCGCCATCGGTTGCTTCTCCTCCGGCAATCTGCTCGTTGCCACCGGCTTCATACCGGGAACGTCCGATCCCTACGGCTGGATCAGCCTCGTCATGGGCGAAGACATTAATAATCCCGCTCTTGCCGGGAACCCGGACTTTGATTTATTTGAGATCTTGGCCGCGCTTCACGCCGATGCACCATTACCTCGAGTCTACATGGCCTGCGGGCGGGACGACTTTCTGCTCAACTGCTCACGCATGACCGCCGAACGACTGGCGGCACATCCGGCTTTGCCGTTCTACTACGAAGAAAGCCACGGCGCGCACGACTGGAATTTCTGGGATCGTTACGTAAAACATTTCCTGGACTGGTATACTGACACGGAGAAAACATTAACGGAAACAACCACCGACTAAAGGGAGGCAACATATGCGCATCGGAATCATCGGCATGGGACAAATGGGCGGCGCCATCGCGCGCGGCCTGATCAATCACGGCGGAGTCGCGCCGGACAATATTATCGCTAATTCACTGGATACGGAGGTTTTCCTGGCCGCGGCGGCGGATCTCGGCATTACACCCGAGTTCGACTCGCACGCTCTGGTCGCGGCGGCCGACTGTGTCCTTCTTGCGGTAAAGCCCTCTCAGGCCGAAGCAGTTCTCTCCGCCACGGCCGCGGACGGCACGACGCCGCTCTCGGCTCTGCTCGCCGGCAAAATGCTCGTCTCCATATTGTTCGGACGAAAAGCGGCCGAACTCCGCGCCCTGCTCCCCGCCGACTGTCGCCTGGTCTGCGCCGTACCCAACATGCCCGTCTCCGTCGGAGCCGGAATGTGGGTTTGCGAGGACGACCCCGCCCTCACCGCCGCCGATCGGGAGCAATTCGCCGTCGTCTTCGGCAAAATCGGGCAGATCGAATATGTCCCGACGCAGCTGATGGGCGTCGCCGGCACTTTGACCTCCTGCGGTCCCGCCTTCGTCGCCCTTTTCCACGAAGCCCTCGGTGACGCCGGTGTCCGCTACGGTCTCTCCCGCGCCCAGGCCTACCGCCTCGGCGCCCAGCTCCTCACCGGCTACGGCTCCCTGGCCGGCGCAACCGCCGCCCACCCGGGCGTGCTCAAGGACCGGGTCTGCTCACCGGCCGGCACCACCATCCGCGGCGTGATCGCTCTCGAAGAAAACGGCTTCCGCGCCGCCGTCATCGACGCCTTCCGCGCTATTTTGGAGAAGTAGCGGGCGAATCAGCAAGCGGTTTGCCTAGATTATCATGGGGCAACTCACGTGCGACCGCAAGTTCCTGTAATTTGATAAGTTATCTGTTATACTTGAGACTACTAACGCTATCGACAAATAGTTAAGTTATATATCAGCAAATAAAACTGTTTTCATACAGCTGATATATAGCTGGTATACACATGAATAAAGGAGCTTGTCATGAATAGAAAACTAATCTCTATCATATTGGTGCTACTGTTGATGTTTGCAAGTTTTGCTGGCTGCAATACAGGAAATCTTCCTCATACTGGAAATCAATCCCGAGAAAAGAAAATAAAGGAAATGGGCAAAATCTCGACAAACCCTGCGGGGTATGTCTACAACCTGTTTGTTGACAACACTATCGAGATCATTGGTTATGACAGGGAATCTCCCGACCACTTTCTTACAATACCGGAGAAGCTGGATGGCAAAAAAGTCGTGAGCATAGGTGCGTTTGCTTTTACAGGGTGCCGTAGTTTCTTCTCAATAAAAATCCCTTCATCCGTTACCAGTATTGCCAATCAAGCGTTTACGGGGTGCCGCGGTCTCTTCTCAATAGAAATCCCTTCATCCGTAACAACTATTGGCACAGAAGCATTTCAGGGATGCTCCTCTCTGGAGTCAATAAAAATTCCTCCATCCGTGACAACTATTGGCGCAAAAGCATTTCGGGGATGCCCCTCTCTGGGGTCAATAGAAATTCCTCCATCCGTGACAACTATTGGCGCAGAAACATTTCAGGGATGCTCCTCTCTGAAGTCAATAAAAATTCCTCCATCCGTGACAACTATTGGCGCAAAAGCATTTCAGAGATGCTCCTCTCTGGGGTCAATAGAAATTCCTCCATCCGTGACAACTATTGGCGCAGAAGCATTTCAGAGATGCTCCTCTCTGGGGTCAATAGAAATTCCTCCATCCGTGACAACTATTGGCGCAAAAGCATTTCAGGGATGCTCCTCTCTGGAGTCAATAAAAATTCCTCCATCCGTGACAACTATTGGCGCAGAAGCGTTTGTTAACTGTGATTCTTTATCTAAGGCTATCGTTCCTACGAAGTTAAATTATTGTGGTCATAGCGTGTTCCCAGACCACACAGAAGTTACCGATCATGATGGCAATGCAAGACCCCTGTATAAAACATTCGGTAATTACACCTACGTATTACTCAATCAACCTTTTACAGGATTGGTAAGATACGAGGGTACAGGTCTTCACATTTCTGTGCCAAATCAAATTGGTGGGTTAACCGTTAAGTATTTGGACGGTCCTGTCTATGATGGTAAAAGGCCGTTATCAATCGAGATTCCCTCTTCCGTGACGAGAATTGGTGATTATGCGTTTTATGGTTGCTCCCATCTGGCAACAATCGAGATTCCTTCTTCCGTGACGAGCATTGGAGATTATGCGTTTCAGTACTGCTCCTCTCTAGCAATAATCAAGATTCCTTCTTCCGTGACGAGCATTGGAGATTATGCGTTTCAGAACTGTTCCTCTCTAGCAACAATCAAGATTCCCTCTTCCGTGACAAGCATTGGAGATTTTGCGTTTCAGTACTGCTCTTCTCTTGCGTCCATCGAAATTCCTCTCTCCGTAGTTAGTATTGGACAATGGGCGTTTACGGACTGTCGTCGTCTGCACTTAATTGAGATTCCCTCTTCCGTAACGAGTATTGAAGCTGGAACTTTTGATGGTTGCGAATCACTGGAATCAATAGAAATTCCTTCTTCCGTGACGAGAATCGGTTATAGCGCGTTTTCGGGATGCACCTCCCTGGCAACAATCGAGATTCCTTCTTCCGTGACGGGCATTGGAGATGGAGTATTTGCAGGCTGCTCTTCTCTTGCCTCAATCGAGATTCCCTCTTCCGTGACGAGAATTGGTGATTATGCGTTTTATGCTTGCTCCTCTCTGGCAACAATCGAGATTCCTTCTTCCGTGACGAGCATTGGAGATGAAGTATTTGGAGGCTGCTTTTCTCTTGTGTCTATCAAAATTCCTTTCTCCGTAATGAGTATTGGACGAGAAGCGTTTTCTTGGTGTAAATCACTGGAAGAAGTTGTTTTTGACGGAACTGAGGCACAGTGGAAAAAAATCAATGGTGGACAAGATCCTTTCGAGTTGGCGTATGATTACCCTGTAACAGTTGTTTTTACCAAATAAGGCGTAACCCTCATTTCCTGGAGATGGGAGGACAACCCCAATTTTGTCACCTACCGACATTCTTTGCGCTGTAAGCCTCTAGTTACGATCGCCAACGGATCTCCTGCATGCAGAATTTCTAGGTATTGCGTTACTTTCACTTGGCGAGTTCTATCAACGTCTTACTTGATGGAAACCGCGGGCGCTGAAGGCCACCTCCGCGGAGTAAAAAGGCCACCTCCGCGGGCCATCGTCGCGGAGGTGGAAGGCCATCAAGCGCGGAGGTGGAAGGCCATTCAAATCAATAGTTCTGTTTTCGCATGGATTCCTTGCTTTCAATGACAATTTCATACGCCTGAGAAATGAGCCTGTCCGTGATGGCCTCGGCGGCTACCTGGATGGGG
>JAAZJE010000046.1 GCA_012800515.1 Clostridiaceae bacterium | reverse complement strand
TTTTGCCTACCTGTCTTGGACCGGTAACAAGCAATACCGGAAACATTTCGGAAACTCTGATAATTGTATCTTCAATGGCGCGCCGGATATACATTGTTAGAACCTCATTTCCAAATATTTTCAAAAATATCTCGACTAAACCAAACTCTGATTTTATTTTAGTCAAGAAGCTCGGTCTTGTCAAGTAACTTTAGCGGCATTTATTTTTTGGGCTACGGGATACGGGGTACGCGCGGGGTACGGGGTCGGGATCCTAAACTGTCAAAGGTCACTTGTCCGTTCATCATGGTCAGCAACACCTGAATGTCCTTGATGGCATCCGGATCGACCTCATACGGATCCTCCGACAGAATAGCCAAATCGGCATAATAACCGACGTCCAGCCGTCCCAGTCTGTCTTCCATGCGGACGGCATAAGCGGACGCTTCGCTGTAATTCGCCAAGGCTTCCGCTACGCTTACTCTTTCCGCAGGCACAAAGCCTTCCGGCGGATTTCCGGTCAAATCCTTGCGGGTTACGGCACAATACAGGCAGGCCAACGGATTCGGGTCTTCAATCGGCGCATCGGTCCCGTACGAGGTGCGCGCTCCCAAGTCCATTTGCGTCTTAAACGCATAAGAAGTCGCCATTAATTCCGTTCCGACACGGTCGGCCAAAATGTGCATATCATAGTGCAGAAAAATCGGCTGATAAAACACGTGCAAATGCTGTGCCGCCGTTTTTCGCAAAAGCTCTAAGTCCGTAATCTGATGATGAATCAGACCCGAACGCAGCGGATTGCCGGCTTCGTTAAGGGCCGCCATGACGTCAATCGTTTGTGCGATCGCCCCGTCGCCGATGGCATGCACCACCAACGGCAGATTGTATTTTTTTGCAATCAGACCCAATGCTTTCATCTTCTCATCCGAAAGCGTCTCCACTCCGCGGGTCGTCGGATCATCACGATACGGGCGACGCATCAGTGCCGTCCGCGCGCCCAGCGAACCGTCTTTGTATAACTTGAGTGCGGACAGACGGTGTCGGTCGGAAAACAGCTCGCTGTCGGCCCACACCCGCAAAAACGCCTCCAAAGCCTGCTCGTCCTCATACGTAAACTGATGAAACACCCGTACTTTAAGTTCGTCGTCCCTGTCCAAGCGGTTCAGAACCCGCAGCACTTTCTCCTGATTGGCGGCATAGAGGTCATTGACCTGAACGGCGGTAATTCCCAAGGCACTCACATAGTCCATGGCTTTACGGAAATACTGCTCAATCTCCGCCTCGCTGATGTCCGGGAAAATGCGCTGCACATAGTCCAAGGCCGTTTCATGGAGGATGCCGTTCGGCGCGCCCTGAGCGTCGCGCACAAACACACCTCCGTCCGGGTCAGGCGTGTCCTTGGTCACACCCGCCATCTCAAGTGCTTTGGAATTCGCCGTCCCGATGTGCCCGCACACGCGTGTCAACACGATGGGCCGGTCGGTGCAAATCCGATCCAAATCGTCCTTCGTCGGTATAGCGGATCCGTCCGTAAAATAATCCTGATTCCACCCCCGGCCGACAATGTGGTCTTTGTCCGGGCTGTCCGCGATATACTGCCGACCCAAACGCACAATATCCGCAATGCTTCGCGCCTCTTGCAGACGCAAAATGGACAGCATCCGCCCGATGCCGAGCAAGTGCATATGCGAATCGTGAAATCCCGCCACCACGGTTTTGCCTCGCGCGTCGATCTCCCGCACTGCCGCTTGAGAGTCAGCAAGCTTTCGCACTGCCTGTTCAGATTCATCAAAGCCGATGATTCTATCGTCCTCAATAGTAATGCTGTGCTTTATGCCCCGCGGCGTGTAAATTTTGGCGTTCTTAATTATGGTTTTCATCGGTTATGTCATTTAACCCTACACTTTGCGGATATATCCTATATTAGAGCCTAAACTATTCATAATCCGAAATCGTTTCTGCTAATTCGATGTATTCCTTTAACTTTTTCTGTAGAAGTTTCTTATCAATCAACTTCAGATTGTATTCTGAAACCATTGTCGGGGATAGACTACGGCTGAGAGAAAATTCCACAACTTCATCATCCTTGCTTGCGCATAGGATAATGCCTACGCTCGGATTTTCGTTTTCCTTTTTCATTTCACGGTCAAGAGCTTCTAAGTAGAGATTTATCTTGCCAACGTACTCCGGCTTGAATTCTCCGATTTTCAGTTCAAAGGCCGCAAGGCATGAAAGCCCTCTGTGATAGAACAGCAAATCAATATAATAGTCGTGCATCCCGACCTGTACACGATATTCTTCTCCGATAAAAGTAAAATCCTTACCGATTTCAAGAATAAAATCTTTCAAATTCCGTATAATTGACTTCCGCAAATCACGTTCTGAAGCAGAATCAGGCACATCGAGAAAGTCCAGTACATAATTATCAAGAAAAACATTTCCCGTTGCTCTTCTTGATTCTTCGATAGCAGGTGTCAGCGGTTTGCGCGATATCATATACCTTTCATAGAATCCGCTGTCAATCTGCCTCGCCAATTCTCTTTTTGAAAGGCGCTCCTTAATACACATATTCATATAGAATATGCGTTCTTCCATCGTCTTACAAGCTGACATGATTTTAAGATGGTTCGTCCAGCTCAATTGTGTCACCAGTGGTGACACTTTTTCGTTGTTCCTATAAAGCTCGTAGAATTGCTTCATTCTGTAAAGTCCGCGGCGAGTAAAACCTTTCAAATCAGGGTAATTTGCCGCAAAGAAGTCGGCAAGCCTCTGTACAAACGCATCGCCATATTCAGCCTTTTCAGACTGTATGCTAATGTATTCGCCTATATCGCGATACATTAGAATTAATTCTTCGTTGACTCTGCGATAGGCACGTTCTCTGGCAGACTCGATAATATCTATTATCTTTTCAAACTGTTCATCGTAATGTATTAAATCATTCATGGCTAATCTCCTTGTTTTTCACTCAGGTTTTTCACTCAACTCTTTTATTATCTTCCATTGATTATACAAATCATCCATAGAAGATCTTGCATTGGCCGGGCTGGTAGAGGGCAGTTGAATAGCCTTCACCCCCGTTTTTGGCTCCTGATATTTGCGATAGTAGCGGTAAGCCGTCCCGCCGTTACAGAAAACGCGCTGTATATCTGCCTTTCTAAAAATAGGACCCAAATCCGAGGGGATCACGTTTTGAATGCTGGCATCACTGGACCCGATGATATCGCATTGGTAAATGACATCGTAGACGGCAATATGGTGCCGCAAAAGAAAGTCTCTTCTCTCCGCAATATCCGTACTCAGCTCCTCATCAAAAATCCGCTCCAGCAAAGGCCAAAAGCGATTCTGAGGATGTCCGTAAAAGAAGCCGTATTCTCTGGTTTTGACAGAAGGAAAGGAGCCCAAGATCAAAATCCTTGAGTCAGCTCGAAAAAGCGGTCGGAGCGGATGGGTAATAGTTTGATGTTTGGTCATTTTCAACGCTTTCATCTTTTCAATTTCGCACAATTCAATTCAAAAAACCGGAATTTATAACCCAAACACGATGTCGTCGCCATCGAGTCCCGGCAAAAGCGTAAAGCCAAGCGAGATATACAGGAGCTGAGTTCTCTCGTTGCTTTTTTCCGCCGCCAGCTTTATGGGCTTGGTAGGATTTGCTGCTTTAAGGATGCGAATAGCCGCCTGGGCAGCGCTTCTTCCGTACCCTTTTCCCTGATAGTTTCTGTCAATGAAAAAACTCCATGTGTACGCATCACCTTCGCCCAACCATTTACAAAGATTAATGAAGCTGATCGGCCTCATCCGTTCGTTACAGATAATGCACGGATAATTATCTTCTCTGAACAAATACGCCCTGCCAATTGAAAACCACGCAGGATTGGCAAGTTCTTTTTGCTCTTCGGAAAGCCGGCATTCATAAGCCGCGTAAATCAAATCGGCTTCCGTCTTCAGCGGGCTGATACTTACACGGCCATCTGTCCATAATGCCGGCTCGACATTTTCCAAAGCCGTTCGTAATGACACTTATCCCCCGCCTCCTCTAAAGTCAAGCTTTTCTACCAGTTCTTACAAACATCGACCCAGCAAATAAAACCCGAATGTTCCTCTAATTCGGCTATGGACAATTCAATCGCACTGTTACTGCTCCCGCAGGCGGGAAATACGGACGTGAACCTTTTCAGCGAATCGTCAAGATAGACTGAAACCCCCTCTTTCACGGCAAACGGGCAGACACCACCCACCGCATGACCGACTAAGGTTTCGGCTTCATCAGGTGTGAGCATCTTCGCTTTCGCCCCGAATTGTGCTTTATATTTGGGATTATCGATTTTTGCATCTCCGGCGGCAACAATCAGAACGGCATGCCCATCCACCATGAAGGCAAGTGTTTTGGCGATGCGGCTAGGCTCGCATCCCAATGCTTGAGCCGCTAATTCCACGGTGGCACTGGACACATCGAACTCTTTGACCCGATCTGCCATTCCGTATTTCGCAAAATATTCTTTTACTGCTTCAACAGCCATAACTGTCTCCTGTGATTCTGTTACGCGTCATTTACTCCTCTTCCTTGTCTTTCAGTTCACATAACTCACCTATATTAATCTATGATTCTTATGACTGATCCCGGTCTCGGCTCTTCCGTGTCGTCGGAGTCGCCGGCATATGATTTTGAATCGCTGATTTCTACAAAACAAAGCGAGTTTCTATCAAAGTCCCAGTGAGGAACCTTATACCATCTGTTCATATTGGTGACACACTTCTGCACATGTCTTTCCCAGCGTTTCGGCGGTAGGACAGGTTTTATAAGTCGGAGATATTCTTCAAACCACGCAAGTCTCGTGTCTTCTATCGCGTTATAGCGATAAACTCTCCGCTCCACATAGAGCCAGTCCCCCTTTTTGACGGTATCTCTTAGAAAACGCCATTTTTTAGAGTTTTCCTTGCGGCGGCGAAGCTCTTCTTCATAACTTAAAAAGCAACAGGCCTGTTCAAACTGCCACAGGCGAAGGTCTTCCTCATCGTTTGCCTCATATGCCAGAGTGTCCGGATCGCCACGCTCCCCTTCCAACTTTACTTTCAATCCATCCCGATAATAGCCGTAAAAACATCTTATCGGCTTATCGGCGTATTTTTCCGGCAGACGCTCTCTGATCCATTCCTCATATATTTCCATTTTATTGTTCCTTTGTTCTTGTTTTATTGCCTCGTGTTTTATAAGCATTTTTATAAGCCCTGTAAGACATCGTGTCAAGCTCAAAAGGAACGGCATCAGCCGGAGCCGATGTCGGGAAGCTCGAAAATCGCCTTTGCCGCTCCGAAGTCACCCTTTACCACTACGGAAACCACCTTTTGCTACTCAATTGCCGTCATCACCGACCCCGATTTCAGGTTTTACACAGTCGGTTCCGGGATTCGCGCTGTAAAAGTTGAATTCGGGGCCGCGGACGAGGTGACTAGGCGAAGGAAGTCTGTTGGAAAGCTTCAAAAGCACCCTTTGCTACTACGGAACCACATCCTAGCCATCCGGCGCCGCCATCACCGACCCCGATTTCAGGTTTTACACAGTCGAAGACGGTATTCACGCTGTAATAGTTGAATTCGAGGACACGGGCGAGGTGGCTAGGCGAAGGAAGTCTGTTGGAAAGCTTCAAAAGCACCCTTTACCACCTCAGAACAACCTCCGCCGACCTCGATTTCAGGTTTTACACAGTCGGCTCCGGGATTCGCGCTGTAAAAGTTGAATTCGGGGCCGCGAGCGGGGCGGCCTGGCGAAACAAACCGGAACGCTCCGGAATCGCTCCTACCACCCCGGGACCACCTTCAGCGTCCCCGATTTCAGGTTTTACACACGTAGCTCCGGGGCCCAGGCTGTAAGAATTGAAAAAGAGGGAACGGGTGGGGCGGAGCGGACTAGAAGAAGGATTCGTCGGGAAGGCTGCACGAATTGCGGGAGAAGAAGATATGAACGGAACTCACTTAAGGCATTGCAGGCTGAAGAAAGGACAAGCAAGGCCCGGCGCATAAGACAAACGGAGCTCGACACACATAAAAAAACGGAGCCCGCGCCGGACTCCGTCTATTTTGTTTTAACTCACTCGCGACGACTCGCAGGAATTAGTTGCAACCCGTAGCGACCACCCGTGATCCGCGTGGAATCGCGGCGACTCGCTACCGCAGGAGATTTTACAGCAGAGACTCAACCGCTCTTTGCAGAGACTGCAGTGACTGCAAACCGACCTGATGGCCGACTGCCTTGCCGTCCTTGAAGAAGATGATGGTCGGAATACTCATGACATTATATTTCGCAGCCAGATGCTGGTTTTCGTCAACGTTCAATTTTGCCACTACGGCCTTGCCGGCGACGGCGGCATCGAGCTGCTCAAGAACCGGTGCCAGCATGCGGCAGGGTCCGCACCAGTCGGCGTAGAAATCGACGACGACCGGCTTGTCACTCTTCAATACTTCCTGCTCAAAGTTTTTTTCGTTTACATATAACATGGTCAGTCACCTCACATTCATCGTATTTGGCCTATGGCCTACTGTAGGCGCCTAGCGGAGCAATCATATCACCCCTCGGCTCAACTTCGTTCGTCCTTCGGCCTCACTATCTGCGCCCTGGGACCAACTGTGTCAATGTTACCCCGTAAACGCGCCGCGGCGCAGTTACTCTTGATACCGTTTTTGCCAACTACTCTTGATACCGTTTTCCGCCATAATAGTCGACGGCGCGCTCGACGGCGTCTTCGCTGTCGTACCAGGGCTCATCGCGATTGCGATAGTCGAATTTCTTTGTGAACCACTCGAGGTCGACGTCCAGCTTGGCCAAAATACGCATTTGCCGCTGTGCCAGATGCGAGATCAGGGCCGTGCGTGCCTCGGTGTTGCGGAGGTCGCTGTCGATCACGGTCAGGAACCAGGGGAAATGACGCAGACAAATATCGTGGCTCTCGGCCAGCATCTGCGGAAAATGGGCTTCGTTGACGTATTGCCAGAGCATGACCTGCGCGTAGCGGCGCATTGTCTCCTCGATGCGCTGACAGATCAGGCAGTTCACGTTGTCGGCGGTGATTTCCTCCGCCACGGCCGCCACTTCGCTACCCCGGCGCCCCGATTGACGGCGCAGACGGCGCGGTGCGGCGTCGCTGCCCGGCTCCAAATTCGCGATTTTACTCAACAGTTTCAAATGCAGTTCGGCCCGGTGGCGCGTGTGGGTATGGAGAATCAGCGCCAGGCCCAATGTGTTCTCCTTGCGCTCATAAAGTCGGTGCCAATGTTCCGGGCAAAATCCGACCCGGTTGGTCTCGATGCGGATGTCCGGCTGCATGAGCGAAGGACCGAGGTAGTACTTGAGTAGCTCCTCCTCACGCGTCCGGTACAGATAACAGAAAGGGCACTCCTCGGTTTGCAGGAGGGCGTCGTGTACCGGGATTGTGTAAATTTTTTCGGGTACTTTCATGGTTCACCTATTCCAGTTTTTTCGTCTGCTCCGCCAAGCGGCGGGCGGTCACGTTGACCGAAATTACGTTCAGCGCCGTATATTCGACGACCCGCTCGGCGATCCTCTGCTGCGTCTGCGCCAGTACTGTCTGGGTCTCATAGCCGTAATACAGCGTCAGGCCGGCGTTGATCATAACGCCGTACACGCTTTTCTCGGTGTCTAGATTTGCCAGACCCTGCACGCCGGGAACTTCGCGCACGATGCAGTCGATCATAGAGCGGAAGGCGTTGTCCGACATGGAGTAGGAGCCGAGGCTGGAGAAGGTCGGGCGGACGACCGTACGCTCGCCGCTCTCCGGTAGCGGCACATCCGAGCTACGTTCTCTCCACCGCCGTAGCAGACCGAGCGGCTCGAAGAAAGTTCCGGAAAATTCGTGCTTGATTTCGATACTCGGCACCGGAATCGTATGCTGCCCCGTGGAGCGGCGCACTCGGCGGGCGGCCTGGCGCTCCTCCTCGGTCGTTACGTCTTCGATGCGAATCATCATGCCGGGCTTATTAAGCCGCAAGTTCCTGCAAATCCGCTCGAGCATTTGTTCGGAGGTCCCCAAAATCATCAGCGTCGTCGGACGATGGGTCACCAGGGCGCGGCGCATAGCCGCGGCACGATTCGCGTCGTGGAAAGTAGCCCGACGCACCGATTCGATGCCGGTATTGGCGCGCTTGGCCGAGGTGCCGGCAATGATCTGACTGCCGTGAATCAGCAGACCGTCGTCGATGATGTACTGGATATTATAGCGCTTGGCGGTTTCGATGGCCTTGGTGCTCTTGCCGGTACCGGATTGGCCGACAAAGGCGACCACGGCGATGTCCGCCAGCTCGATTTCTTCGATGGCGCGATGGAGTTCACGTTGCGCCGCTTCCGAACTCTGGTTGCCGAGCAGGGCGATGCGGTCTATCGGGTTGAGAGTCGCCAGCTGCTGACGCAACTGTTTGATGTGTTGTTCCTGTTTTTTCTCGTCGAAATCGTAGGGCTCGAGGAAGCGGATCAGCGCGTCTTCTTCGTCCCAGTCCGGGAATTCCGGCACGTTAGGCGGAACGGCGGTATCCGGCGCCGTAGGCGTGGGTACCGGCGGGACGGCAGGCGGAAAACGCAAATGGGCGGCGGCATACGGCGACGGCTTCGGCGGCGGCGAGCTCAAATCGGCGAACATCTCCCGCATGAGATCGCGACCTTGCATGGGTTCGGGCAGATCACTCATCCCCGACAAGAGTCGACCGGAGCGCTGCCCCTCGGTCGCCGTAGCGCGTTCGGCGCGCCTTCTCCGCCAACGGCTAAACAGACCACCGCCTCGACGCGGCTTTTCCTGCTTTTCAACCTGGTCGGGTTCCGTCTGCGCAGTCATTCCTCACACCTATTCTTCGTCGGGCATATCCCAGTTGTGGAATACCTCCTGAACGTCATCGCTGTCCTCCAGCGCCTCGATAAGCTTAACCAGAGCGTCGGCGGTCTCCTGATCTTCGATCGTTACCGTAGTGCCGGGAATCGGCACCACTCCGGATTCCAAAAACTCATAACCCTGCTTCGCAAGTTCCCTCTCCACTTGGAAATACTCCGTTGGGTCGGTAATCACGGTATAGCCCTGTTCGTCAATTTCGACGTCCTCGGCTCCGGCCTCGAGCGCGGCCTCGAGCAGTTCATCCTCATCCGCGGCTTCGCGATCGATAAGGAGCTGCCCCTTCTCGGTAAACATAAAACTCACACAGCCGCTCGTGCCCAAATTACCACCGTAGCGGTCAAAATAGTGGCGCACCTCTCCGGCGGTGCGATTTCGATTGTCAGTCAGGCATTTAACGATAAAAGCCACTCCGGACGGACCGTAACCTTCGTAAATAATATGCTCAAAGCTGTTTTCCGAGCCGACTCCGGAAGCACGATCGATGCTACGCTGAATGCTGTCGTTGGGCATATTGCTA
Organism: Clostridiaceae bacterium; assembly: GCA_012800515.1. GTDB lineage: Bacteria > Bacillota > Clostridia > Saccharofermentanales > Fastidiosipilaceae > JAAZIX01. The sequence goes on along the minus strand of JAAZJE010000046.1, from coordinate 17,427 downwards.
CGTTTGGCGCGGTTAATAATATCCTTGAGCTGGGCGTTGCTTTCGGGATCGGCTCCGCCCTCGCGCACCGCCACCGCGATCTCGCGCCCCAGCTTCGTAAAGATTTTACCCCGCTGAGCGTCGGCTGTTTCCTTGCGTCGTTTAATATTATTCCACTTTGAATGACCTGCCATAACTTTCTCCTTTGTAACTTATCCTTTTACCTCAAATATCCTCACATTCGCAGGCTGCCAGCATATCATAAGGATACTCAATATGGTATTTGCGGAGCAACTGTATCGGGCGCCAGGATTCCTTGGAGCGCTTGAGCCCCGGGTCGCCGGAAGCGTCCTGACGGTTGATGTACACCGCGCCCCGCGATAGTGCCCATTGGGCAAAGCCCTGAGCTAACCGCTCATAGGCACCGGGAACGTCGTAGCGAGCTTTTTCCACGTGTACGTGCAAAGTATCGCCCTGAATCTCCCCGATCGTGAAGCCGACGATCTCGCCGCGTGCTTCCAGCGCCAGTCCGTCGAAAGGATAGCGCGGGTAGTCGAACAGCAGACGGGCAACCATCTCCTGCTCATACAGTTGCATCTTGCCAGCGTTGGACAGATCCGGATCTGCGGTCAGTTCGGCGTAGAACCGGCGCAGGCGCGGCAGAAAAGCCGCATCGATCGGCAAAAAGCGTGCCTCCGGGTCATAGCGCTCGAATTGACTGACGTGGTTGCGCTTCCGCTTGAAGGCGGCGCCCGGCAGATCGGCATGGTCCGAGCAGCGGTACAGGTAATCGCTCCAGCCGGCCATGAGCTCCTCTTCCACGCTGTCGAGACGACCTTCGCATTCGAAAAGCCGCTCCAGCCGTGGCTTTGCCGGTGCCGGAATCGAGGAAAAGACCAAGGGGCGCTTCTCGGCCAGACAATAGCGGTGCAAAAGGCGGCAGGGACATTTGTTGTCTTCCCGTCCGCGGGTGCTCGGACCGCGCAGGGGCGCCGCAAAGGAGGGGATCTCGGGCTCCGCATACGCATTGCCTTTTATGAACAGCACGTCCTCGGCGATGGCATATTGATAGTCGAAACAATCGGCCCATAAATAAATCCCGCCGACGGTATAGTCGCAACTCCTCCAGGTCTGCGTGTCCAAATAGGGCTTAACCTCGGCAATCGTATCGAGGGTTAAAGCTTTAAATTCCAACATAAATACTTACTTATACGTGCACGCCCAGTCGCTCACCGCCGAGCAGATGGAAATGCAAATGTCCGACGGTCTGGCGTCCGTCTCTGCCGCAATTCACAATAAGGCGGAAGCCCGACTCGGTCAGACCGGCCTGCGCGACAATCTCCGGCAAGGCCTCTCCGAAGCGACGGAAAAGCTCACACCCCTCTTCAGTGGAACAGAGATCAATAATATTTTCGTAATGCGCCTTGGGTACAATCAGCCAGTGCACTTTCGCCGCCGGATTGATGTCGGCAAAGACCGACAGATCTTCATTCTCCCAAAGCAGGGGGCCGCCCGCCCCCGCCGCTAAACGACAAAATAAACAGTCCTTCATGGAAATTCCCTCTCTTTCTTTATCAGTGGGTCCGCGCGGTCACACCAGTGAACCGGCAAAGTGTTCACGGCCCGGCGCAGTCTACATTCCGGTACGCTCAGCCTAATTTGGCGGCGACATGCTCCCGCGCCGCCGTCAGCGCGGCACCGATATTCTCGGGCTGACGACCGCCGGCCTGAGCCATGTCCGGGCGTCCGCCTCCGCCGCCGCCGACCGCCTGCGCGGCCAGACGCGCCACATCGCCGGCCTTGACGCCGCGTTGAATCGCCTCGGGTGATGCCATACAGACCAGCGCCACCTTTTCATCCGCGCTACCGGCCAAAAGCACCACGGCGGGCGCTATCTTGGAGCGCATCTGCTCCGCCAATTCACGCAGCGCCGCCGGATCCGCAACGGGGACCTCGGCCGCAAGGAAGCGAATCCCGGCAAAATTCTCCGCCTGTTCGGCAAGGTCGCCGACCGAGGCGCGATTCAGCTTGGCCTCCAGACTGCGCATCTTCTTCTGCCCTTCCGCCAGTTCCGCAACCAGCTCCCGCGCTTTGCGTTCCAGTTCATGTCCGCCGACGCGCAGAATCCGCGCCAATTCGTTCAATTCGGCGCGGCAGGCATTGCCGTATTCATAAGCCGCCCAGCCGGTTACCGCCTCGATGCGGCGAATCCCGGAAGCGACCGAACCTTCGGAAACAATGCGGAATTGTCCGATCTGCGCCGTGTGCCCGACATGGGTACCGCCGCAGAGTTCCGCGCTTTCCGAACCCATCTTAACGACCCGCACCTCATCGGCGTATTTTTCCGAGAACAGAGCCATGACGCCGGCTTCCTGAGCCGCGGTCAGTGCCATCTCCTCCACAACGACCGGGAAGTCGGCCAGGATCGTCCGGTTGACTTGCGCCTCGACCTCCGCCAGTTCGGCTTCGCTCAGGGCATTGTAATGACTGAAGTCAAAGCGCAGACGCTCCGGATTCACCGACGAACCGGCCTGCATCACGTGCTCGCCGAGCACCCGGCGCAACGCGTTGTGCAACAGATGTGTCGCGGAATGGTTGGCCGCCGTGGCGCGCCGCCGCTCCGCATCCACCTGAAGTTGCACCATCATCCCCGGGCGTAAAGTGCCGGACTCGGGGCGGACAAAGTGCAGATAGTGCCCGTCATCCGTATGAGTCGTATCGATAATCTGAAAGCGCGCCGTCTCCGTTGCGGTGTTTTCTCCTTCGGTAGGTGCCACGACAACTTCGCCATGCCCATGATCTCCGACCTGCCCGCCGGAAGCGGCGTAGAAAGGTGTTTTATCGAATACCAGGACAACCGCGGCGTCATTAGCCGACGCCTCGTCCGTCGCAATATCGTCCGCTGCGGAAACGTCCGCTACGGAAACGTCCGCTACGGATACGCTCGTCGCGAGCACATCCGACTTCGCCGCGCTCAGTTCCGGGATTTCAACCAAGCCTTGCTCCGGATCACGACGCAGGATGTGGAGCAGGCGCGCTTCGTCATTCAGTCCGGCATAGCCGGTAAAGACGGTCGGCGGGGTAGCCTGAACGGCGGCGGGGAGACGTTCTCCGCCCCAGGCACTGCCGGCCCGCGAGCGCAGATCCTCCTGAGCCTGCTCGCGCTGGCGAGCCATCAGACGTTTAAACTCAGCCTCATCTATGCTCATCCCGGACTCGGCGGCAATTTCGCGGGTCAGGTCGATCGGAAAACCGTAGGTATCGTGCAACAGGAAGGCATCCGCTCCGGGGAGCGTTTCGGCGCCGCTATTTTTGGCGGCCTCCAGCAGATCGGCAAGGATCTTCGTGCCCTGCTCAATGGTTCCGGCGAAGCTACTCTCCTCAGCGCGAATCACGTCGAAAATCATCTTGGCCCGCGTCCGCAATTCCGGATAAGCCGACTCCGAAGCGCCGACTACCACTTCGGCCAGTTCGACGAGGAAGGGTTTGTGCATGCCTAACAGACGGCCGCACCGTGCCGCGCGGCGCAGGAGACGGCGCAGGACATAGCCGCGCCCGGTATTTCCGGGAATGATGCCGTCAGATACCATCATGACCGTACTGCGAATATGATCAGTTACCACGCGCACGTAAATATCAGTCTGCGCGTCGTTGCCGTATTCGACGCCGGCCAAGGCGCAGACCCGATCAAGGATACAGCGCACGGTATCGACTTCAAAAAGATTCTCCACACCCTGCAGAACGACCGCAAAGCGTTCCAGACCGCCGCCGGTATCGATATTTTTCTGCTCGAGTTGCACATAGCTACCGTCCTCCAGCCGATCAAACTGGGTAAACACCAGGTTCCAAAGTTCGACAAAGCGGTCACAGTCGCAACCGATCGCGCAGTCCGGTCCGCAGCTGTATTTCTCGCCGCGATCAAAGTGAATTTCCGTACACGGACCGCAGGGTCCGGTCCCGTGCTCCCAGAAATTATGCTCTTTGCCCAGTCGGGTTATCTTCTCTGCCGGCAGACCGATCTTCTCGTGCCAAATATCATATGCCTCGTCATCTTCGAAATAAACCGTGATGTATAGTCTTTCGGGCGGCAGTTCAATAACCTCGGTGCAGAACTCCCAGGCCCAGGTAATTGCTTCTTCTTTAAAATAATCCCCGAACGAGAAATTGCCCAACATCTCGAAGAAAGTTCCGTGCCGCGACGTTATACCGACCTGTTCGATATCCGGAGTGCGGATGCACTTCTGGCAGGTCGTTATGCGCGGGCTGGGCGGTATTTGGGCACCCGTAAAATAGGGCTTGAGCGGGGTCATTCCGGCATTGATCAGCAGGATCGACTTGTCCCCCTGCGGCACGAGCGAAAAGCTCGGCAGACGCAAATGACCCTTTGATTCAAAAAAAGCGAGAAACTTCTCGCGGATCTCATTCACTCCCAACCACTTCATTATTATCCTTATCCCCGAGTGTCGCATTGCGCGCGAACCCGGCCGTTCTCCATTCACAACAATTATTCCGCTTGTATTATCCCGCAAGCCTTTCTATTTTACCTTATACCGCCGCCGCAATTCAATTACGCAGGTTCCTGGACGGCGTTGTTTTCGGCAGTCGCGCAGTTTTCGGCGGGTGTGCCGGCGGCGGGGCTTTCGGCGGCGGGGCTTTCGGCAACTTTGCAAGTTGCGTCCCGCCGGAACCCATTGCCGAAGCCGATGCGAGTCATAAAGTTGCAAACTTGCCGAAAGCCGACTGCAGTAGTAGCGCCTAACGGCATTTTTCGGGGTCTAACGACGGTTCCCGGGGTTCAGGCGGCGGGGTTTTCGGCAACTTTGCAAGTTGCGTCCCGCCGGAGTCCATTGCCGAAGCCGATGCGAGTCATAAAGTTGCAAACTTGCCGAAAGTCGACTGCAGTAGTAGCGCCTAACGGCATTTTCCGGGGTCTAACGACGGTTCCCGGGGTTCAGGTGGCGGGGTTTTCGGCAACTTTGCAAGTTGCGTCCCGCCGGAGCCCATTGCCGAAGCCGATGCGAGTCATAAAGTTGCAAAGTTGCCGAAAGCCGACTGCAGTAGTAGCGCCTAACGGCATTTTCCGGGGTCTAACTCCAGCGGCCTGGGAATTCTGTTCAGCTGTTTGTTGATGCCCAACAGCTGCTCCTTGGTGAAGTTCACATTAAACATGCCGGCCATCATCGTAAAGAGACGCAGAACGGTAAAGCTGCTCAACATACCCATCATTTCGGCATTGATTTCAAAGCCGGCAAACTCCACATTGCCGTCATCGTTCATAAATTTTCTTATCATATTTACAAACATCTGCATACCGGCACAGGTCTTCAACACGGTTCCCATCTTATCGTTCAGGGAAAGGAAACCTTCGGGCTCGACCACGTCGAACCAGTTAAGGATTGCACCCTTGTCAACCAGACGATAAGCTTCGTTGAAGGTCTCCACCTTACGAATGACGCTCTCATCGCGGCAGGCGCCGGCGACGGCTACCAGCCTGGTTTCGCCCGCGTTGGGCACCTCGAAGCGGAAGAAGTGATCCGCGGCGGTTTTTTTGCCCAGCGATACGCCGTTGGCGAACAGTTCCACCTCGGGTTGGTTGGAATATATGGTGACCCTCGTCACATCCTCCACACGATCGATATAGCGCTTTGAGGTTAGGTGTACAAAAGGCTCGTCGCTCAACCATGCCTTATAGGCGTAGAAGGAATCCTTTTTGTACTTGCGGTCGAAGCTCACCAGACCCTTGTGGTTCCGGCCGTTCGTGCCGCCCTCAGCGCGGGCATCCGAGCCGAAGTCGAACATATTCCACACATGGGTCGCCCACAGATACTTGCGGGTAAAGAACTGCTTGATCAATTCCTCATGGTAATAGGTCTGGTACTCCTCGGTGTAATCGCCCTGCTCGGGGTCGGAGGTATGCCAGTCGAGACCCTCGCAGCCATACTCGGAACAACCGATGGGAATATTTGGATGCGTGGCGTGGAAGTTGTCAAACCAGGGACCGTTCATACCCGTTTCACCACCGTACCAACCGAAGTAATGATTGTAGCTCACTACGTCGGGGATACTCAGGTAAGGATCATCTATCTTACACATGGACACCACCGCAATGGAAGTCAGGCGGGTCTTGTCCAACTCATGACACAAGTCATTGAGAACGCGGTGATTCTCCTGCAGATCCTCGTTGGATCCACCGATGGTGATCTCATTGCTCAGCCCCCAAACCACGATAGAGGGGTGATTATAGTTCTGGATGACGAGCTCCTTCATCTGGGAAATCGTGTTCTCCCGGCCGGTGGGCATATGCTTGGAGATGTAGGGTATCTCCGCCCATACAACCATTCCTTGCTCGTCACACAGGTCATAGAAATATTGATCGTGCTGGTAGTGGACCAATCGGACGGTGGTCGCGCCCATCTCACAGATAAGATCCATGTCCTCCTCATGGTGCTCGGGCAACAGAGCGTTACCGACACATGGGCGATCCTGATGGCGGCTCACACCACGCAGAGGATATTCCTCGCCGTTGAGAATAAAACCCTTGTCGGGATCGATCTCGAAGCTGCGGCAACCGAAGCGGGTACTCACATTGTCAACGACCTTGCCATCCTCCATCAGCTCAATCTTTGCCGCATACAAGTAGGGATCCTTACGGCCGTGCCACAAACGTACGTCTTTGATCTTCAATTCGACCTTTGTTTCCGCGGTTTCCGCCGCCGCCACCTCGCAACCGCACCAGGTGTAAAGGGCGTAGCGCAGGGTCTGACCGGGCTTCATATTGGTGACCCAGGTTTCGACGGTGACTTTCGCGTCCTTACCGACGATTTCCGGAGTTACTGCCATTCCGGGACCGCCGTAATGATCCAGATCGAAGTGGCTCTCACCGACACAAATTATGTTTACGTCGCGGTAAAGGCCTCCGTAAAAGGTAAAGTCGGCCATCTGCGGATAGACGGTATCATTGGCGCTGTTGTCCACCTTAACAACCAGCAGACTCATCTTGCCCAGTTGATCGGTGAGGTCTACGCGCCAGGTGGAGTAGCCGCCGTCGTGACGAGCAAGATGCTTGCCGTCCACATATACGTCCGCGGAGGAATTGGCACCCTGCAGTTCCAGATAGTAACGCTGCGCATCAGGAAGTTCCGCCTTGTTGACGGTCTTGGCGTAGTACGCCGCGCCGCGATAGTAGTCATTGCCGCCGTCCTGACCGTCGATGCCGTTCCATGTATGGGGCAGATTGACCCAGTCCCAATCCATAGGTAGAGAGGCGGGAACCGCATCGGCCTGCTTGGTGAATGCCCATTTTTCATTGAAATTTAATACTGTTCTCAAGGTTAATTCCTCCTCATAATCCTCTATTCTTCATGGTGTTTGACGGACTCTTGCGACTCGTCGGGTAGCGTAATTGTGTCTTGTTCGGGCGGGAGCGAGCCCCTGGTTTTGCGGGCCTCCAGTTCAGCCTGCATCCGGGCAGTGGTCTTCTTGTCCAGGTTGTAGACCAACCCGAGACCGACGAACTGCATGGCGGCGCTGACGAAGTACAGAGCAGCCACCAAATAGCGCATGCGCAGAGCCACCTCGGCGGTCTGGTTGCCTTCGTCGGCGCCCACATAACCCAGAGCCACCATGATGACCAGAGCCAGAGCGGGGCCGGTGCCTTGAGCCAGCTTGCGGAAAAAGCTGTGCAGTGCGTAGACGGTGCCCTCCTCGCGGGCACCGAACTTCCATTCGTTGTAGTCGATGGCGTCGCCCATCATTGCCCAGGAAACCAGGGAGTAGATACCCATGCCCATGCTGTTGATGAACTGACAGGCGATGTAAATAAAGAGACCTTTGTTATCGGGGGTAATAGGTAGAATCAACATGGCGATACAGGCGATAACAGAGATCAAAGCGCCGAAGCGGGCCATCTCCTTCTTACCGTAGCGGGTGACCAGCTTACGGATAAAGGGGGTAAAGGCGATTATTGGAATCATGGCAAACATGGCGACCAGACCGGTGTACTGAACATTCCGGAAATAGGACTGGAACAGAACGATAACCGCGGTGGCAGCGCCCTGCATGCCTATGAACATACCTACAGCGGCCAAAGTGGCACCGATAGCGGGACGGTTTTTCATGAAATTACCCAGAGCTTTGAAAACGTTGAACTTGGGAGCATCTTCTTTCAAGACAGTATCGATTTCCACTCGGATGACTGTGTTTTTGAGCATGAACCGGAAGGACAGGAAGCCGATGAAGCCCATGACCAAAGCGACGATGAACACGCGTTCACCGACCAGGTTCTGGTTCTTGTCGTAGATGATGAAGGGCAGGATGACCATGGGGACGATATTGCCCACCAAAGCGCCGATGGAGCGCCAGGCGGATAGGGAGGCTCGATCAGCGGGATCGTTGGAAATCAGGGATAGCAGAGAGCCGTAGGGCACATTGGCCACAGTGTAGAAAGCGTCCCACACCACATAACCGGCAACGAAGATGATCATCTTGGCCCAAGTAGGGGCATCGGGAAAGGGCAGGAAGCAACAGGCGCCACCTACGATCAGACCAATGGAACCGGCCCAGATGTACTGCAGAAATTTGTTGCGCTTGTACTGACGGCGGTCGGCGTCGACGATAGAGCCGATCAAGGGGTCATTTATGGCATCCCAGACCTGAACTACTATCAGCAAAGCGGCGTAGTACAGATCCAGTCTCATGAACTGGGTCCAGAAAATAGCCATGGTGCCCTTCAGGGCAAAACTCATGTTGCAGGCAAAGTCACCGGCGGCATAGGCAATACTGTCACGGATACCGAATTTACGGTATCCGCTCACATCGAGCTGAACAGTTTTTTTTGCCACATGTGTTCCCTTTCTTTACTTTTATCCATTAAAGTGACTTTATTATATCTATAGCGTAACACATTAACACAGGTACCGTGAGGACTATTTCCCTGAATTTTAGCACTTCCTTTTACTTTATCATTGATTTCGGGCACAAAACATCAGATAATGACATTGACAATCGTAAAGGGAGAAATTCAAATGGCCAACAAATATCAGCAAGCCCTGGATTTCACGCTTTCTATATTGCGGCGCTTGCGTCTTCGTACGTACTTGGTACACCCGGGCGATCCCCTCACCGGCATTGACGACGAATTACGCAAGCTGCTGGGGTCGGAATTTGACTATGCGGATGCGTACAATATTGCCGCCCACCGTTCGCATCCCCGGACAATTTACAAAAGTTTTGACCAGTTCATGTGTCACTATATCCATTTCTATCTGCCCGGCACAAAATCCGAAACCGCCGTCGTGATCGGCCCATATTTGACTGAAAAACCCACTCAGGAGTTTGGCCTGGAACTGCTGGAGGAACTGGGGCTGCCCGCTACGATTTATCCGCAACTGATCGAGTATTACACCGTACTGCCGGTTTTCCATGATCCCGCACCGATCTTTGCCCTGGTGTCTACTCTCGGTGAAAAACTCTGGGGTGACACAGCCTTCGATGTGATCGATGTCTACCATGAGCACCAAATTGATCTGTCCACTGACGTGTCCGCTGTGGCGCCGATTGAGCAGGAGGACATCCTCCTGCAGATGCAACAAGTGGAGGAGCGTTACATTCTCGAAAACGAACTGATGGAGACCGTCTCCAAGGGGCTGACAAGTCAGGCGGAAGTCGTGATGTACAGCCTGTCCCGGCAGAGTTACCGACAACGGACTCACGACCCGCTACGCAATATGAAAAATTACTGCGTCATCTCCAATACAATCCTACGCAAGGCGGCCCAACAGGGTGGCGTACATCCGTTCCATCTGGACAGAACCTCCGGACAATTTGCCCGCGCCATTGAGGGCGCCCCCACACTGGAAAAGTGCGGCACATTGGTTAGAGAAATGATTCGCACCTACTGCAACCTCGTGCGTACACACGCGGAGGATCAATATTCTTCCATTATTCAAAAGACCCTGACCTATATAGACGCAAACCTCTCCGGCGATCTCTCGTTGCCCACCCTTGCCGACCGGATGCAGGTTTCACCGAGCTACCTGTCTGCCCTTTTTCGCCGTGAAACCGGGAAGACGCTGACCGATCGTATCTCCGAAGTTCGGATGGCGACAGCACTGAAACTGCTGAAAGATACCCGTCTCCAGGTGCAGACCATCGCACAAATGTGCGGCTTTACCGACTCAAATTACTTCGGCAGACAATTTAAGCGATACTACGGTATTACCCCGCTACAATCCAGAAAGTGATAGAATGATATTTATTATTAGATAGAATGGAAAATGTACCATGATTATTCGCCCCATCGTTACGCATTTGCCGAGAACCGAACATCTGAACATTAACTGGCCGGTTATTGCCTGCGACCAGTATTCCGCTCAGCCGACGTATTGGCAAGCTCTCCGCACGGCAATCGGAGAAGCTCCTTCGACACTCAAATTAGTCGTTCCCGAAGCTGATCTTCTGCGCTATAGCCCCGCGGAACTCGCCGCCGCCGAGGATGAATGTGCCCGTGAGGCGCGGCGCTATATCGACGACGACACCTTGCGCGCCCTGCCCTGCGGCTATATTCTCGTCAAGCGCCTCACCCGCAACATAGAACGCTGGGGTCTGGTTGCCGGAGTCGATCTCGAGGCCTATGATTACCGCCCGGGGAATGACCGACCGATTCGATCCACCGAGGAGACAATACAGGAGCGCATCGCTCCCCGTTCCGCGATACGCGCGCAGTCGCCCATCGAGGCCCCGCATATTCTTCTGCTCGCCGATGATCCGGACGATCGTATCTTCGCTCCCGCCCGCGCGGCGGCCAATGCCGGCGAACTCGAGCTGATTTACGACTTGCCCCTCTATACTGAATCCGCCGCTGGCGAACTGGTCGCCGGGCGCACCGCCGGACTTTCGGACGGCGAAACGTCAGTCACCGGCTGGCTGATCCCCGCTGAACATGCTCTTGCGGCGGAAATCGAACGGGCGCTACAGCTTCTGCCGCGCTGGCAAAGCAACGGCTTTATGCTGGCGGTGGGCGACGGCAATCATTCGCTCGCCGCGGCTCAGGCGCATTGGTTCCGCCTTCGCGACACATTAGGCGAACGGGCGCCGCAAACGGCACGCTATGCCGCCGTCGAAATTACCAACTTACATGACCCCGGCCTGCGCTTCCTGCCGATCCATCGTCTGGTAAAAGATATTCCGCCTTTCTCCACCTATAGGAAATTCAATGCCGGTGCTCTCGAACTCGCCCGCCAATGGGGCTGGAAACTAGAAATCGGTCCGCCGGTTCCGTTACGCGAACCGGGAGATCTGCCACCGCTGACGCTGGACGACGCTTCCGTGAGGCTTCTACAAATACTGCCGGGAGCTTACGTGCTGTGGACATTACGCAACACCGGCGTCGCGCTTCACGTCGAGATAGTTGACCGCTTTATCGCCGAACTCAGCAAGCCGGAGCAGGTCGACTATATTCACGGCGACGAAGCTCTTGTGAGCCTTGTTAATTCAGCGGAAGAGCCTGCAGTCTGCGGATTCGCTCTGCCGCCTTTCTCCCGTAAGAACTTTTTTGCCGACCTCGCCATTCACGGCGTATTCCCGCGCAAGTCTTTCTCTCTCGGTGAAGCCGAGGAGAAGCGTTATTATTTGGAGACCCGTCGTATAGATATTTAATGCCGTATCGATATTTAACAAGGAGGAAATATGACTGCTTCGTCTACTGTTTCCGGTGAATCGACCTATTCCGCGGTTCGAACGCCCGCCGCTCGCGGGAATCTGCCGCGGGCCATCGTCGGCTTAATTACCGCGATCGCCACGTTGGCCGGAGCTCTCGTCTTTGCGCGTCGCCTGCTCGGTAGCGATCTGCAAAACTTTCTCATCTGGTGGCTCACCCTCAGCGGAGTCGGTCTCTGCGCCTGGCCGATCAGCATGCGGCTTTTTTCGACCGATTATCAGGCCGCCTGGCTCCTCGCCAAGCCCCTCGGCCTGGCGCTCGGAAGTTTCTCGACCTGGTTCATGGCATATATTCGTATTATTCCGCTCTCTGCTCTGAATTTCGGCCTGATTCTTCTCCTGATTTTCCTTCTGCCTCTTTTCACGCCAAAGGGACGTCATACACTCTTCCGTCTGAAAGAGCTCAATCTCTCCAAGACCGCCGGCCTCATTTTCGTTGAGGCGCTATTCCTGTTCTGTCTACTGGCCATGGCGTTTTCCCGCGGACTGCGTCCTCACATCGCCGACCTGGAAAAGTATATGGATTACGGTTTCATGCTCTCCATCCTTCGTTCCGACTCACTCCCCGCCAAGGATATCTGGCTGGCCGGCCATAGTATCAACTACTACTATTTCGGGCAGTTCGTTTTCGCGCAACTGACCCGCCTCAGCGGCATAACGCCGCGCGTCACCTATAACCTCTCGCTCGCGGCCGTCTTCGCCTACGGCTTCACCTCGGTTTACTCCATATTCCGCCTGCTTCTAACCCTGCCGCGCCGCTCCCGCCGTTCGCTGCGGACGCCCGTAGCCTTGGATGATGTCAATGCCTATCGCCGGGAACGCGCCACAGCCGCCGGACAGACCGCAGGCTCCGCACAGACCACAGCCGCCGGACAGACCGCAGGCTCCGCACAGACCGCAGCCGCCGGACAGTCCGCTAAGCCCGGACGCAGGTCAACGGCTCCCGCGACCTTAACCGAGGTTCTCACGCCCGATCCGCGGCTCAACTGCGTCACCCGCTCTTTGCCGCTCGGAAAAGCCGTCTGGGTCACGCTGATCAGCCTGTTCGGCGCCGCCTTCCTGAATTTTGCCGGCAACAGTCAGGCCTGGTTCTTTGCCGCCGATTTCGGCTGGGGCAAACAGCTCCTGGAAAGATGGATCGCCCGCGGCTATCTGACGCGCCCGGACCCCTGGTTCTATAGCGACTCCACCCGCTTTATCGGCTATTTCCCCGACAATGCCGACAAAACCATCAGTGAGTTCCCTATGTACTCATATCTCGTTGCCGATCTACACGCCCACCTGATCAACATGATTTTCGTTCTTCTGATGATCGCTGTCCTGATCATGCTTTGTTATCGCGGCACGGCGGTCTTCCTCGCCCGCCGCGAGGCCGCCCGCATCTCCCGCCCGCCACAACCCCGCACGGTTCCGGAAGAAACGACCGGTGTCCGTAAATTCTTTGCCCGCCTCAGTGCCCTGCTACTGCCCAATGCCGACGCTCCCCTGCCGGGCACGGATCTGTTGCGCAGCCCGCTCTTCTGGCTGATAAGTGTCCTGTTCAGCATTTTCATGTCCGGAAACTTCTGGGATTTTGCCATCTACATGGCGGTCATCACCTTGTTGCTCTTTGCGCTGAACTGGCAAATCTTCAACCGGGCCGGGCATCCGTTCAACCGGAACAAAGGCGAAGTGGTTTGGAGTTTCCTGCTGCTGGTCTGCCAGCTCTTGGCCGTCATCGTGCCCTTTATGATCATCAACCACCCTGCCGTGCTCGTCGTCGTTTTGATCGCCATCTGGTTCTTAAACCAGCTGATCATCAACCGGGTTACCGACCCGATGATTCTGACCGGTCTCGAAGTGACCCATGTATTTACGCTGGCGCACATCCTGACCCTGCCCTTTAATACCGGCTTTGAGCCGATCGCCAAAAGCATCGCCCGCACCGTAACGAGTTCTCCGTTCTGGCAGCTCTTCGTGATGTGGGGTCCGACGACCATCGTCGCCCTGAGCGCCTTTGTCATCGTCGTCGCGCTGATTTTCCGGCAAAAACGGCAGCGCCGGGCACTCTCAGCCGAACTTGCGGCTTTGCCGACGGCGGAGAATATGCGTCCGAGAACCAAGATTTGGCGGACGGTTCAACTGCGGCTGCGGCTCGACGAGGCACATCTGAGCACGGCAAAGCTGGTCTGTCTGGTCTTTTTCGTCGCGGCTCTGGGCCTGATTTTGTTGCCCGAAATCGTCTACGTCGTGGATATTTACAGCGGCGACTATAAGCGCGCGAACACGATGTTCAAATTCACCTATCAGGCCTTCATTTTGTTGGGCATCGCGGCGGTCGCGGCTCTGGAACTGCTGATACGAACCGTCTATGATTCGATCCGGTGGCGGTCCGAACGGCGCCGCAACCAAAAGCTCGCCTTTGCCGGTGTACCGACGCTCTCCGAAGAATCGGAGCGCAAATCTTTACGGAGCCTGCGTCGTCCGCTAATCGCCAGAACCTGGGGCGGTATCGTCGCGCTGATTCTGACGCTGGCGCTGGCCGTGTTCTTTATAATCCCGCCCTGTCTCTACCCGACCAAGGCAATTCCGCAGGCGATGGGCAACTACAAAATCGAAAACTACGAGGGACTGGACGGCGTCAGGCAATTGGCGACCCGGCGCTCCTACTCGTTGCCGGGCTCTCCCGAGGGCGGATTGGCCGCCGATCTGGCCGCCATCGAGTGGTTCAACGCCGAGATCGAAGGTCAGCCGATTATTCTCGAAGCCTGGGGCGAGAGCTATACCGACTATTGCCGCATCTCCGCCTATACCGGTTTGCCGACCGTGCTCGGCTGGCAGACCCACGAATGGCTGTGGCGCACCTCGCGCGCTACGCCGAACGCCTGGGCCTCAGTTGTGTGCCCGTTACAGCAGGAGATCCGCGCCTTCTACGAAGCCACGGATCCCGATACCGCCCTCAGCCAGCTACGTGGCTGGAACGTCAAATATTTGATTGTCGGCGCCTTGGAGCGAAACCAGTTCCCGGACCTGGACGAAGACCTGCTTCGTAGCCTGGGCGAAATCGTGTTCGAAGCCGGGGATCTTTACGTCTTGGAGATTCCCGCCGCGGAAGCGGACTCAACGAAGTAGGCCGCCGCTGAAATCGGCTTAGCGGATCAGACCGCCGCTGAACAGGACGCCCAGCAGACTCTCCAGACCGAGCTTCTGCGCGATACCGCCGAGCTTGATCAGGAACATGCCGACTTCCTGCGGAGTCAACTCTTCCGGCTTGACGGCAAGGGAGATGTCGATCGGTTCGATCTTTGCCTGCTCGCCGCTCAATTCGCGGTAAGTGATTTCAAAGGACAACTTCTTCGGATTGATCGTCTTCGGACTGATGACAGCCAGATTGAGCACACAGTCATCGCCGCGCACGGTCAATTCGATCTCCAGCCGGTCAAAGGTGTCCGCCTCGGAAGGGGTAGCGGCTTGCATCCCTCCACTGACTTGAAAGTCAGCGAACATCTTTCCGTCCAGAGTGAATTTACCGACCGTTGCCTGACGCTGTTTGTACGGTACCGTTCCCACCCCGCTGAAACCGATCTCAGCCAGAGAAGCACTGCCGCTCCGACCGGAAGGATCCTTGATATACATTGTTCCGGTCGCTAAACCGTTCTCAAGAGTGTAATCGGCCACTGCCGCAAAGGAAGCCCCGGCCTGACCGATTTCCGGTTCGCCCCTCAGGGAAATCTCCAGTGCTCCGCGATTGCCTTGCTCCGATTGCAAAATACGCAGGCCCAACAGGATTTTCCCTTGATTATCAGCACGATTAACTTCAAGGTCCTCACCGTAAATGCGATTACCGACCGCATAAATTCGCCGAATCAGCAGTATATCCGCATAGACTCCGAGGCCGTTCTCCTTCAGATTGGCAATTAAATCGTCAATGTAGATGCCGAAGCTCTCCGCACTTCTAAGGCTCTCCCCCGGCCTTAAGAACAGGGCTCCGTTGCCGTCTCCGTCGATAGGGTAATTAAACTGCAGCTGGCTCTCGTACAAAGCGAGCAGAATCTGCCGATAGACATCATTCCCGCGCACTGTCTCCAACACCTTCACGAAACCGTCGCGAATCATTTCGGCATCATATATCTTCTCGTAAATGTCGACCTTTAGTTCGACCTTTTCTTTCTCTCCGACATATATCGTCGCATTTTTATCGATCTTTAGATGTGTGTTTGCCGCTTCACCCGCATTCGCGCCGTTCAAGAAAGCTACCTCAAGATCAACCAGCAGCGACTCCATCTCTTTGGCGGGAACCGGCAAACCCTTAAATATTTTGGACAGATCAATCTGTTTGGGAGGGGGTTGTATGGGAAGCGCTCCGGGAATATCCCCCCGGCCCGTCAGTCCTCCTAATGAGCCCGGCGGCAGTTGGAACGCGTCCAACGACAATTTGAATATATCCGCCGGCAGTTCGAGCGGTTTATCCAACAGGTCCTTAACGATCAGGAAAATTCTTCCATCGACAATTTGCAACGAAGCCGGCACACTCTCGCCGGTGGTCTCCGACTTGATAATAACGTCGAAAGCGGCGCGCGGAGCATCGGCATCGGAATTGTCCTGCACGCCCTTAAACTCGAGCGTCAAATTTTTCAGGATTTCGCCAATAGAACCAGCTGCCGGATCATCCGGAAAGTCCGTTAAGCGCAGGCCTACCGAAACACTCCGCAACGCACTTTCGTTATCGTAAAACGGTATTTTGCTGAAAATACCCTGTGCTTTTTGGCGCGCTCGGAGAATCTCCAGTTCGGAGTACGACAACTGCGGACCGCGCACCAGAGCACCGATATCGCCCTTCACCACGTCGCGCTTGCCGCCGCCAAGCGTAAGAACCAGCACCACGCCGACAATTGCCAGTATGAGCACCGCGGCGATTATTCCGACGATGAGACCCGTGTGCTTGCCTTTACGCTTAGCTTTTGCGGGTGCGGGGGCAGGGGCGGGAGCGGGAGCAAGTGCATGCGGCTGTTGAGCATAGGGCGGCAATGGCATCTGTGCGGCTACCGGCTCGGGATGGGCCTCGGCGAACTGTTCCGGCTGAGCCTCTACCTGCTGCTCCGAATTTTCCGGCGAAGCAAAGGTCGCTGGTACCGTCTCCTCGGCCGCAACCTGCGTCTCCTCAATATTATATTTATCGGTATCTTTTTCCATAATTAACACCTCCGTGCCTGCGCATATTATCACATCTTCTTTCAACGGTAAATTTACGTGGAAACAAATTACCGCGGTGTTAACTACCGCGAACTTTGGTCGATTGTTTTACTGGAATTGACCGCGGTATAACTTGTCGGTTTTTGTCGTAAAACAGACTGAACAGCGAGCTTCACCATGAGCTATCTTTCGCATTAACGGCGCTACTAACGTTGTCGTACTGGTGGCGCTCTTGAGGATGTCGAACAAAGGAGGGATCACATGTGAAACTATACATCAGTCATTGGAGCGCCATGAGTTGCTACGACATTCCTATGCTCGAGTATTTCTTCGCTCAAGAGTTGGTCGCGGTATCGGAGACTACGCAAACAACCGTCTATGAGCAGCGCCGCAAGAAGAAGGGGCAAAGGATCCGCTATTGCAAATTGTCCGTCCCTGAGGAGTACCTGCTTTGCGATCCGAATTCGGGGGAGCACATTGTCGCGCCGGAACTTGCCTATCTGCAGGTCGCCCACGACTTGCCTTTTCATCGCCGTCTACTGCTGGCATTACTGATTTGCG
>JAAZJE010000045.1 GCA_012800515.1 Clostridiaceae bacterium | reverse complement strand
GCAGGTATCCTTTAGAAAATCAACATAGGGTCCAAAGCCCAAAAACTCCCGCGGCTGCAACCTTTGAAGAAAAGAAAAAATAATAAAGGCGTTGAACGCAATATACGACACTAAGTATATCCATCTGCGTACAAATCTATTCAGCGAGCATCTAAACGAAGACATAAGCCCCCCTAAAACACACAACAGCGAACGTATCCGCGGCGAAGCCGGCAGTTCCGGCTACCCGCACGTACTCCCAACCGCCACCCGTGTCTGCTCGCAGAATAGCACATCACTCCTCCTGCGCACAACTTGCAGTTTCGCCGGCGTCTCCGCCGAATCAGCGATTTCTGGAATGTGCCGGCGCTCCGTACACCTCCTCTGCACACAACTTGCGTTTTCGCCAACACCGCTGGCAAACCAGCCGTTTCTGAAACGCGCTAGCGCTGACACCCGTCGTCCCCTCGCACAACTTGTATTTTCGCCGACGTTGCCGCCGAATCAGCGATTCTTGGAAAAGTTGCTTCAGAAATTGTTTGTACCTAAAATGTTTTTCCGAATGGCCTTTTTAAAAAATTCTTCTTCGCTTCAGTGTGTTATCATAATTACAAATCTCGCAGTAAAAGAGACTCTGAACTATGTCTTTCGAAAATAAAAAAAATCACGGCGTCGAGCGGAGCGGCGACGGCCGGGAAAACGCAAAATTCCTCAGCGCCGAGCAGAGTGCCGGCATACGGGAGGCCGTACAACGTTTGATCGACAGCTTGGCCAAAGTTATCGCCGGAAAAGATGATATTTTGCGGCTGGTCTGCGTGGGACTGTTGGCGGACGGGCATATTCTGCTCGATGATGTGCCCGGCACCGGAAAGACGACGCTGGCGCGGGCAATGGCGAAGTCGCTGGGCGTTAAGTTCGCGCGGGTTCAGTTTACGCCGGATCTGCTGCCGTCGGAGCTGAGCGGAATTAACTATTACCGTAGCGATACGAATCAGTTTGAGTTCCGGCCGGGGGCGGTGTTTACGAACATTTTGCTGGCCGACGAAATCAACCGGGCAACGCCGCGGACGCAGTCGAGCCTGCTCGAGTGCATGCAGGAGAAGCAGGTGTCGGTGGACGGCGTGACGTATGAGCTCGCCGAACCGTTCTGGGTTATCGCGACGCAGAATCCGCTCGAGACGCTGGGTACGTTCCCGCTGCCCGAGGCGCAGCTCGACCGATTCATGATGCGGTTGAGCCTGGGCTATCCGGACAAAGAAGCGGAACGGGTAATGTTGCGACGTTTCCGCAGCGACTCGCCGCTGGACACTCTGGAGCCGGTGCTGAGCGGGGCGGAATTACTGAAATTGCGCCGACTTTGCCGCGACGTCTATGTTGCGCCGGTGGTCGAGGATTATCTGCTGGCGATAGTGCGGGAAACCCGTGAAAGCGCGGAGTTGCAGCTCGGGGCGAGTCCGCGGGCGTTGCTGGCTCTGCGGCGGGCGGCGCAGGTTTTGGCGGCGATCGAAGGGGCGGTGTACGTTTCTCCCGATCATGTCGCAAAGCTGGCCGTTCCCGTTCTGGCGCACCGCATAATTCCTCGTAGTTCATTCCTGGAGCAGACACGCGCCCTGAGCGAGGGCATTATCGCCGATATTGTCGCCGCCGTGCCGGTTCCGACCGAGGCCTACACACTGCCGGAATGGCGCAACTGATGTACGGGTGTACACACGCCGGAATGGCGCAACTAATGTACGGGTGTACAAACTGCCGAAACGGCATATTTGAATGGCATATCTGATCATAATTCTACTTTTACTTTTGCTGATCGCGGCGCAGACCTACATTTTTCGTAAATGGGGCCTGCGCGGCGTGACCTATGAAATCGAACTCTCGGAAAGCGAAGTGTACGAGGGCGAGGTGTTGCGGCTGACCGAGACGATGTCGAACCGCAAGCGCCTTTTCGTGCCCTGGATCAAGGTCGAGCTCGGCGCGACGGATACGCTCTCTTTCGGCGAGCGCGAATCGGTCCTCGCCCCGCCCCGCCGCTACGTTCCGAGCTTCTACTTCCTGCGCGGCTGGCAGCAGATCGTGCGACGCTGGACGGTGCACGCCGACTTCTTCGGACTGCAATACATCGACCGCGCCCTCATCGTCTCCGCCGACCTGCTCGGCATGACAACCCTAACCCATTCGCTCCCCATCTGGCGCCTGCTGCTGATTCTGCCGCGCCTGCCAAACTGGTCTAATCTACCCCTGGCCGAGCGCTCTCTCTGGGGCGAGATGGCGGTACGCCGCAACTTCCTGCCCGACCCCTTCATGTGCGAAGGTGTCCGCAAGTGGGAGCCCGGCGACAGTCTCCGCCACATCCATTGGCCGGCCACGGCGCGCGAGGGAAAACTCATGGCGCACAAACTCCGCGATTCGGCCGACCCCGGACTGCTGATCCTGCTCAATCTGCAAAGCCGCCCCGGCTCGGACGCCCTGGCAACGGACTACGTGATACTGCGACGCGCGGTACATATCGCCGCCGGTTGCGTCGACCAGTGTCTGGGACAGGGGGTGCTTTTTCAGCTATATTGCAACGGACACATCCCGCCCGAGCGCGTGGAGCTGGCCGAGCACACGCTGGCGCAGGGAGCCGCCGCTGCCGGCGGACAGCGGAGCCGGGCGCGGCAATTCGACCTCTCCGATCCCGACGCCGCAAAGACGGCCGAGGCGGAGAACGAGTCGATATTGTCCATAAGAGAAAACGAGCCGGACGCCGAATCGACGGCTACCGCCTTCTCCGCACATATCGAATTCAACGTTACCGGCACCGGCATCTGCACGGCACTGCGTTCCGGCCACAATCATGCCCTGAACATCCTGCATATACTGGCTCTCATCGATACCGACAAAGCGCTAAATTTCTCCGAAACACTTGCAAATCTGCCCGTCCGTAACCTTAACGCTGACATCCTCATCATCACACCTTACGTGGACGATTTCATCCGTAACTTCTGCTTCGCGGCAGATGTTCAAGGACGTAGCGTCAAGGTCGCCATGATTAGCCCTATCTACGGCGGCGAAGCAACCCCCGAGCAGCGCAACCGCGCCCACCTCGACCTGCAACTCCCCCCCCGCAACCGGAATCGTCGACGCCTGGCTACTTTTCCGAAACGAAGGGAAAACCCATGACAACTAAACGTCCGTATTCCCTACTTAGACTCTGGCGCGGCCTCCTGCGCGAAGCAGCAATTCTCCTACGTTTGACCATCCCCTTGAACCTAGTTCCTTTCGTAATCTACTTATCCGAAGTATTGCCTGCAATCGAACTGCGCCTACCATCCGCCAACACCTTTCTTTACACCTATCTCCTTACATTAGCGATCATACTGACCGCCGGTATCGTCGGACGTATCCTCGGCGCGATTTTTACCAAAATTCGCAACAGTGGCACATTCGGCAAGATCGTAGCCGGCCTCCTCCGCATCCTCTGCTTCGCTACCCTGTTCGCGGTCGGAGCTACCATTATAATCACGAGTATAATCCCGCTCCTTACAACCGGTGCCGCCGACCTCTTCCCCTGGCTGGATGGGATATCGCTGTGGTTCCGCATCTTCGCGATCTTTATAATCATCCTCAGCTTCCACATCGGGCTCAACAGAATCGACGACTACTATATCCAAATCTTCACCGACCACGACATTCGTCTGGCAATCGGCGCGGCCATTCTCTCCGTTCTGACTCTGGCCGGCGTCCGTCGATACGAGGGTCTGACATACGTCACCTTCGTCATCCTATTACAATTTGCGGGCTGGGCTCTGCTAAGAAACCAAGGCAGTATCGACCTCGCCATGGAGAGGGGCAAGCATCGACCCGACCATCTGCCGCAACATATCCGTCGCTACAATGCCATCATCGTCGGAGGTCTGTCGCTCTCACTAGTCTCCATCTTCCTGCTACGCAATCAGCTAATTGCCGGCTTCGAATGGCTACTCAACACATTAAAAAGTGCAATTCGCGCCGTCTACAATTGGCTCGCAAACCTCTTCTCTTCTGACGAAACTGTCGTTCCCGAGCCTACGCAGCCCATGCCCCCAAACGGCGGAGGTCCGGGTATGCTTCCTCCGGCGAAGCCGACACCGCGCTGGCTGCAAATCATCCAGGAAATTTTTTACTATCTGGTGTTGGCCTTAGCGGTAGTAATAATCGCCTATCTGCTCTATATACTCTTGCGCAAGACCTTCCGCCGCCTGCACCAATTCTTTGCGGCAGTGTTCAACCGGGAAACCGCCCCCGCCACTTTTGTTGCCCCGGAACAAGGCTACGAAGATGAGTTCATCCAACTGGATCCCGGACTGCGGGACTCACCGACGGCGGACCTCGGTAGCAAACGAAACCGTTGGCGGCGCTGGCGTGCCCAAGTCCGCGCCTGGCGAGCCGATAACCTCTCTCTCCCGGAAGAAGAATCCACCGCCCCAACGAGCGACGTCACCACGACAAATCACAACTTGCAAATCCGCCGCGGTTACTGGCTAATTCAGCGTTGGTTCGTCCTGCAACAGCGAGACGACAACCTCACCGCCTCCCCCGCGGCCTTCCTGGAACAGCTCCGGAATCCCAAGAGCGCCACCGACTTGGATTTTATGCGCACAACTTACAACGCTAACCCGGACCACTGGGAACAGATCGTCCGCGGCTACATGGCCGAGCGATACGGACAATCCACCGACGTTGCATCTGTGCAAATGACTTTGAGCGCCATCGAAGCCGTCATCGATAACCTCCCGCATCGACCCTAAAATCACATAATTAAATCACCGCACTACTGTACTACACTCGGCGTACCTGTGAATTTCTTGCTTCTTTGCCGCATCCGGCGGCTTTGCGGTAAAAGTTGCACAACAGACTTCGCAAACGGCTTTATGACCGACTTTACAATCAGCTTTATGACCGCCTTCGCTAGCCGCTACACCGCCGACCTCTCCAAAAACAATCGGTAACGTCGGGTAACGTCGGGTGGCACTTTGCCGATTCAGCCGAACAATGTATAATTAGCTGTTGTGCACATAGGTTTGCGGTTAAAAAGGGGTTAAATCGGCTTGAGCGACTTGCATTTGGACAAGTTATATCTGAATATTTCTCCGCGAGAGATTCTGGATCTGGCCAGTAACGAGGCAGTTTATTCTACCGGTTTGCAGATGGCCGAGGCCGGAGCTGTACTCAGCGCCATTTATACGTTTGCCGGAATATCCTGCATTGTGCGCGAAAATGCTTCTTCGAGTTACCTCGTTACTTTGACCCTGGCGGACAACCATACCCTACAGCGCACCAAGTGCCGCTGCCGTGCCTTTGCCAATTCCTATGGAAGTTGTCAACACATTGTTGCCGCGCTCATCGTTCTACGCTACGTGCCGCTGGGCCGCTTGAAAAAGCTGAGTGATTTTGCCCAGTTTATTCGGGAAAACCCCCGTCTCTTTGATCTTCAACTGAAGGAGGCGCAACTAGCTCTCCTCGACAGCAGAGAAAATTTTCGCGAAGCTGACGACACAGTCAACGGTAGTCGGCAGATGGCGGCAGATTTACCTGCTAAATTGCCCAAGTCCGCATCGGGTTCTGCTCCCCTGCGCGCCGCGACGCCCACACCCACTCCTGATACCGGAAATTCCCGCACCTCTGCCAGCTTAGACGCACACACTCGCATAAAAGCACCGCCCTGCGCACTTTCGCCGCCAGAAACGAACTTCCATTCACCCCTTGCCGCCCATGGCAAAGCACTGCTTACCGAACTACGACGCCAGAACCGCCTGGAACGACTGGAACGCAACTGGCAACAAATCACGGACCCCGGCAACAAAGAGAACAAACTGTTGCTGTTCCCGGAAATTCTCTTCTTCCCGGTGGAGGGACAACCCGGTGCGGCGAGAATCGCCCCTCCTCGCCCGC
Organism: Clostridiaceae bacterium; assembly: GCA_012800515.1. Classification (GTDB taxonomy): domain Bacteria; phylum Bacillota; class Clostridia; order Saccharofermentanales; family Fastidiosipilaceae; genus JAAZIX01. Next base: position 2,410 of record JAAZJE010000045.1, on the reverse strand, counting down.
CCGGCATGAGCAGAAGAATTGCCGACACCCCGCCCGGAACGGAACAACACGAAACAACGCTGGTCATTTTGCGATTTAAAGCAAAGTTATCGCATACCTACCGCGTGCGGAACTGGCGCGAGCTCGTCACCAACATCAAATACGGCCGCCCTTTCGTGCTGGGGAAACGTGCCGCATACGACCCGGCATTGGCCACGATAGAGGAAGGTAGTTTCCGCCTAATCGACTGGCTACACGGTTTAACAAGGGGGAGCCGCCTCTTCTCGGCACAACAAATCGCCGATTTGACCGGGCAGCAGATAAATCAACACATGTTGATGCTGAATTCGGCACATTGCGGCCGCCTGTTCACCTTGCTGCGGAAATATCCGTCCCTGCAACGGAGGACGCGGGTCGCACTTTGGAAACCGGGACAAAGTCTGGTCAGCGATTTGCGCCCCCTGCGCGTGACCGTTGACTGGCCACCGATCAGCCTCACACTCACCGCCAAGCCCGACGAAGCCGACGGTTCAACTCAACGCAACTCCTCCCCGCATTGGCAGCTCTACTACCTGCCCAATCTGCGGACAAAAATCAACAGAAAACACTGCCTGCCGGGTAGCGACGTCTCACGCCGCCTACCGAATAATCAAAGCCACAAACCCCGCGTCTGCCCAAAAATCACAACGCTCAACACGGTGCGACCGGCTTGGTACTGTGCAGGCAATATCTACCTGGCTCCGACCGCGAGCCGCCACAGCATGGGCACACTGATCAACCTGCTCATTAACCGCAGCAACGACAACCCCTTCGACCCGATCGAGTTCACCGGCCGGGAAACCGCTGAATTTTTGGAACTTTTGCCCGAAACATTCCTACGCTCTGACCGCTTTGCCTTTGCCCCATCGGTAGGGAGCCAAATCAACCGCGCCGAGATGGTTCCCGAGATCTTCCTTGATATGCGCAACGGCATCATCGAAGCCGGTCTGCGCGTGCATTACGGAGTCGCCTTCTTTGACCCGGATCCGCTCAGCCCCTGGGAATATGATGTCGACCGCGGCTGCAATTTCGAGGAAACAGCTGACGTTGCGTCCGACGCTACGCCCGATGCCGAGGCTACCACGCACGGCGCCACAACCGACCTCTCTGCCACCGAGACCGTCAATTCTGCAACTAATGCGTCTGTTAACCGCGAACCCGGCACCGCACTCAATGCCGCCGTCCAAAATCGCAACGTCGCCCCGCCGCTTCTAACTATACGCCGCCGCGAACAGGAAGCGGAAATCATCCACATATTACTCAACGCGGGCTTTAAGGCAGATCGCAACGACCCCCTTCCCGCGCCGTCCGCTACCTTGCCCTACCCGCGGCGCAAATACAAACTCCGCGGCACCAAGGCAATCTCCGACTTCATCCTCAACGTCCTGCCCAAACTCCACGATCGCGCCCGCATCATGGCGACCGCCGCCTTCCGCAAAACCCGCGTCACCCCCTTCAGCTTCACGCCGTCGCTGTTGCGCCTGATCCCGCAGGAAAACGAGCTCCGCCTCGACCTGCACCGCCTCGGCTACACCGAAGAAGATTTGCGTCTCATCCTCAGCGCCTATCAGGAACAGCGTGGCTTTGTCCGGCTAAAGGACAATCGCATTATCGCGTTAAAGGATAATATTCTCGCTGGCAAAGCTGGCAATATTGCCTACCCTGCCACTGATTCTGCAACTAATTCACACGCTACTTCACCCTTCGACCCCGCTATCGACTTCACAGCCGCTCCTTCCGCTCCTTCCGACCCTTCCACCGATTCTGCCGCCGAAGCCGGCAATTCCACAGCCGACCCTTTCGCCGCCACGCCCGGCGATTCCGCAACTAATGCAATCAAAGACGCACCCGCCGACCTCAGTTCACAAGCGGCTCTTGATCTGTGGCAAAACCTCTCCCGCCTCGGCGGACGTTGGGAAGGACAAAACCTCGTCTTTAACCGCTACTCCCTAATCCCCCTGCTTGTTCTCTTTGCCGAGAACCCGGAAGAACTTGAAAAAACAGTTGACGCTCCCGGCGATTCCGCAATTAACGCACCCGGCACCGACACCGACGCACCCGGCACCGCCGGCTTCGCGAACGGTGCCGCCGCCCGTCCGCGACTCGACCGCATCCGCACGCTAATCGAAACCGATACGTCCACCCGCGCCGCCCTTCGCGCCCTCGCCCACCCCGAGCAGCAGGGCCACCTACCGAGCCCCGCCATCGCCGCCCGCCTCCGCCCCTATCAGCTCTACGGTTTCCAGTGGCTCTGCACCCTGAGCGAGCACGGCTTCGGCGGCATCCTCGCCGACGAAATGGGCCTCGGCAAAACCATCCAGGCCCTCGCCTACATCCAGCACCTCCGCACCCGCCGCCCCGAGCCCGTCCTCGTCGTCGTGCCCACCTCCCT
>JAAZJE010000044.1 GCA_012800515.1 Clostridiaceae bacterium | reverse complement strand
CGCGGGTTCGTGCGGGTTTGCTGGAATTCGAATTTCCCGAAATGCAGATAACGGTGGACTCGGCCGGGAGGCCCATAGATATCGAAGCGGTTGAGGTAACGTGGGCGCATGAGCTGATTGAAGACTTCATGATTGCCGCGAACTGCTACGTGGCGAAACGTTTCCACGACCTGGGCGCGCCGCTGATCTACCGGGTGCACGAACAGCCGGATATCGAGCGACTCAAGTCTTTCATCGCCGTGTTGCGCCGCCTGATCAGCATTCAAATGCCGAAGCCCGCCGCACTTATGGATGTTGCCGGCCTGGCGGAAATTCTGGATCGCTTTAAGGAATTGCCGGAAGGCGATATTCTTTCCGGACTTTTGTTACGCAGCCTGGCCAAGGCCCGTTACGACACGCGTTGTCTGGGCCATTTCGGCCTGAACGAACCGTACTATTCGCATTACACGGCGCCGATTCGCCGCTACGCCGATCTCATTGTCCATCGTGTCGTTCGTGCCTATATTGCCGGGCGGGTACCGATCAAGTCCAAGTGGGTGGCAAACCTGCCGCAGATTGCCGAACATATTTCCGAAACCGAGCGCAACTCGATGGATGCGGAGCGGGCTTCGAACGATTTGCGAGTGGCCGAATATATGAGCGAACGCATCGGCGAGCGTTATCCGGCGATTATTTCCGGCATGCACCGAGCGGGCTTTTTCTGCCGCCTGCCGAATGCCGTTGAGGGAATGGTGCCCTATCGTCTGCTCGGCGACTATTACGATTACGACGAGTTGACGATGACCGCCCGCGGACAGAGTAGCGGTTTTGAGTTGCGCCTCGGCATGCGGGTGACGGTTCAGGTTGTCGAGGCCGACCCGATCCGGCGCAGTGTGACTTTCTATTGGTTCGATCAGGATGAAATGGTTGAGCGGGCGCGTTCGACGCGGAGTAAGGCAAAACGTTCCTCGGGGAAAAAGGCGGACAAGAACACCGCGGAGCCTAAAAGTACCGCGCGCAAGACCAAAGGATCCACCAAGCCGACAAAGACGAAGAAGAAGCGTAAATAGGAGTCATGTCCCGCCGGAGTATGAGACCAAGCGGGCGGAGACGCACTTAATTATCTCTGACCCGCCACTGATCGAGGGCGCTGATCAGTTCGTCACACTCTTCCTGATGAATGTGTACCTGAATCGGCTTGGCCAGATCCAGACTGAAGATGCCCATTATCGATTTCGCGTCAACGATATAGCGGCCGGAAATCAAATCGATATCATACGGGTATTGATTAACGATGTGGACGAACTGCTTGACGTCGTTAATAGTGTTAAGGCGAATGGAAAGTGTAGGTATACTCATAAATAATTCCTCATCTGCTAAAAATAAAATTTCAGCCAACGGGGCTAATTCTGCTGTTTTTGCGGCGGAAAGTCAACCTGATTACTATGCCGTCTATTCCCTGGGCTGTAAAGTCAATCAATATGAGGCGCAAAAGGTCGCCGAGCAGATGGAAAGGCTGGGACTGAGGCCTTTGCCGCGGGGTGCCGCGCCGGCCGTCGTGATTATCAATACCTGCGCGGTGACGGCGGAGGCGGAGCGCAAGTCGCGGCAACAGATTTCTCGTTTGCGGCGCAATTTCCCGGAGGCTGTTTTGGCGGTTATGGGCTGTCAGCCGCAGGTCAGTGCGCCGGCCGATAAAAAGCCGGCCAATAAGGCCGCGGCCGATATTGTCATCGGTACGCGCTATCGTGACCGTCTGCCGGATTTGATCGAACGTTTTTTCACAGAGCTGAAGCAAAGCGGGCAGCGGCCGGCCCCCCTGATACTGACGGAAGATGTTAATAGAGTTGATGCGGATGCTCCTTATGAGGAGATAGTAGGGGAGTTTTGCGATCCCCCGATCTCCGATACGCGGGCGTTACTGAAGATCCAGGACGGCTGTAACAATTTTTGCAGCTATTGCCTGATCCCGCTACTGCGCGGGCGGGTAAAGAGTCGCTTTCCGGCGGAGATTCTCGCCGAGGCGCGGCACCTCCTGGCGGCCGGCAAGCGGGAGATTGTTCTGACCGGAATACATATCTGCTCCTACGGGAAGGAACGGCAACGGTCACCCGAGGAAAAATTCGGTTCCTGGCTCGATATTTGTGAACAAATTGCGATTTTGTCGCCGCAGCCGGCGGATCGGCAGGTTCGGGCGGATTTGTCGCAACCGGCGGATCGGCAGGTACAGGTGGGTTCGACGGAGCGATCGGCCGGGGCGTTACGTATAGCACCGGCGGTTCAGAGGTCGCCGAGTCGAGCGGCTGACGAGGGTGAATGGCGCTTGCGTCTGGGTTCGCTTGAGCCCGGTAGCATTGACCGAGAGGCGGCGGAGCGGCTGGCGGCGTTGGAGCGGCTTTGCCCGCATTTTCATTTATCGCTACAGAGCGGTTCGGACCGGGTTCTGAGGCGGATGCGCCGAAAGTATACGGCGGCGGAATATGTCGCCGCGGTGGAAGAGTTGCGAGCGGCCTTCCGACCGCGGGAGGTGGCGATTACGACGGATGTTATCGTCGGCTTCCCCGGTGAGAGCGAGAGTGACTTTGCCGCGACTTTGGAGCTGTGTCGGGCACTGGAGCCGGCGCGGATTCATGTTTTTCCGTATTCGGCCCGGCCGCATACGGCGGCGGCCGGCTTTGCAGACCGTGTGGCACCCGAGGTGATACGGCAACGTACCGGAATAATGCTGGATCTGGCGGCGGAGTGTGCGGCGCGGACGCGGGAACGGCGCCTGGGGCAGGAGTTGCACGTGCTGATGGAAACCGTATCCGCGACGGCCGACGGTCTGCGGGGCAGGGGTTATTCCGATACCTATGACGAGGTGCTGATTACCGGATTACCGCCCGAGTATGGGGACCACCGGCTTTGTGAAGAGATGAAAAGGCGGGGAAAGTGGCTACGAGTGTGGCCGAATTCCTATACGGAAACATATTTGGTTGCGATATTTGACACTTTCAGTGAGGCGATGTGCTAGAATAACCGAAAGCGCTTTCAACAGCAGAGCTAAGGGGACGCGAAATGAAAGATACGGAAACAACCAGATTTCAGATTAAGCCTGAGAAGGATCGCGAGGCGAGGCGGATTATCGGTGTCGTTTTGCGTGCCTTGCGTGAGAAGGGCTATGATCCGGTCAGTCAACTGGTCGGCTACTTTCTCTCTGATGATCCCACGTACATCACGAACTATGAAGGAGCGCGGGGAGTTATCCGGCAGATGGAACGCTATGAGTTGCTGGAGGTAATTATTCAGGATTATATCAACAACAGCATTGAGCAGCCGGAGGATCGTGAATAATAAGCACCTGGGGATCGATTTCGGCCGGGTGCGGATCGGGTTGGCGATCAGTGATCCTACCGGGACCTTGGCGCGCGGATTCCGGACTATTCACCGGCGGCGGAGCGACGAGGAGACTCGGGAGAGTGTGACGGAGATCGCCGCGATTGTTCGGGAAGAGCAGGTAATGGCGATTGTTTTGGGTCTGCCGCGCCGGACAGATGGGCAACCGTCGGAAATGGCGGTAGAAGTGCGTGCTTTTGCCGCTTTGCTTGCCGAGGCAACGGGAATCGAACCGCAGTTCATTGATGAACGCTACACGAGTGTCCTGGCTGAACGAACCTTAAGTGACGCACCCGGACGCAAGCACAAGGGCAAGGGTCGGCGGGCGGTGATCGATCAGGTAGCGGCGGAGATTATTCTCCAGGATTATCTGAATCGTCGTAATGACGGGGAAAAACGCTAACGGATGGAGTCATAACACGTTTGGTGGTATAATTCACCTAACGTGAATACCGAGAGGTAAGAGGAGTTGAGGAATATGCTTAGACTAAACTTTGCAGCTTATGGACTTTGGGCGGCGGACGGAGCCGGCAGCGATGGCGGTGCTGACGATGCTCACGATCATCAGCGGATATTTGACGACCTGCAGGACGACTATGTTGTAACTATGGAGGACGTAGATTCCGGTGAAGTCTTTGAATTCCAGATCGTCGACGATTTTGAGTTCAACGGAGAGGTCTATTGCGTACTGATGTCTCTGGATAAAGAAGCGGATTGCTACTTCGTCCGTGTGGCCGATATGGAAGACGGCAGCGAGGGCTTTGTTTCTTTGGAAGATGACGAGTTCGAAGCGGTAAGCGAAGAATATGATCGTCTTTGCGAGATATCGGCGGAGTCCGACGACGAATGGGACGACCTCGACATGGACGACGATGATGATGAAGATTGGGATGATGACGACATCGATTGGGAGTTGGAGTCCGAAGACGACTTTGACGATGACGATGACGCCGACTTCGAAGAGGACGACTTCTCGGACGATTCGGACGATGATGAGGAATGGGACGAGGATTAACGCTTCTTTCGGAGTGGGCCTGTCCGGTTTTATAAACGCCTCCGCTTTCACGGGGCATAAACGGATCACCTTCGCTTATTTTCACGTCGCTTCGGAAGGTGCGGCGTGTTGACGGGCGGAGGTGCTTTGTCATGATCGGAGTCGCGACGCGAGATTAACGAGAACTTGATGAGATGAGACGACGTGAGGCAAAATTTATAGGAGCTTTCGAACGCGATGATAACCTGCTCTCGGTTCTGGAAGATACCCATAACGGTGATGAGTATTATCTTCTACCGATCGGACAGTGCGAGTATGAGGATGATGTTTATACGGTTTTCTCGGATGCATATACGGGGCGGGACAATCGCCCGCGCCTGACAATTTTACGGGTTGTGAGCGATGTCCGGACGGGCGAGCTGCTTTATGAGGCGGTCCGGAGTCGGCGTCTCTTGCGGCGGGTTTTTGACAAGTTCTATGACCAATATACCGAAACGTATCTGCGCGATGTGGAGCAGGGTAATATCTCCGTCTCGCTTGATTGAGTCGGGTATCCGCATCACGTATGAGTTTGTTTAAGGAGAGACGATGAGTTCACCAGAAATCCGCAAGAAGAAGCTGATTCAGGATATGTCCGAACCGGTGCGCCTTGATCGCAGCCTGACGGATTGGCTGGACGGTAATTACGTTGATTTGAATGCCAATCCGCGATCCTTCAACGCCGGCACGCTGATGATTCCGCTTTTGGGAATTGCGCTCTACTATATTTCGACTTTTCTGGTTGTCTGGGCGTTTATGGCCATACTTTTCCGTGAGGGCATCTACGTGGCGGACATTATGCGGATAATCAGTCGCTACAGCATCCACATTAGTATTTTTGCGGCGATTATACAGATAGTGATGTTTATTGTTTTGCTGAAACGTTGTCGCCGTCGGGCGATTCCGTATGTTTTTACCCGGTCGCCGCGCGCCATCGATCTGCTGGCGGCGATCGGTAGCGTTCCCGTACTCATAGGGGTCAGTCTGGTTTGGGACCTGTTGGTAACGTCGTTGGCCGAGCACTTCGCCTTTTGGGATAAGGTGTTGAGCGATTATATGACCTTGATCGAGACGGCCTTTGTGCCTCGCAGCGGGATGTTTGTGCAGATCATCAGCCTGGTTATTCTGGTGCCGATTGCAGAGGAATTGTTATTTAGGGGAATAATTCTCTCCGAATTAAAGGCGGCCATGCCGAAATGGGCGGCGATTCTGCTGACCGGCTTGATCTTCGCCGTTGTGCACGGCAATGTCTACCAGGGAGTGTATACATTCGTTGCCGGTGTTTATTTCGGATACTTATATGTGTTCAGCGAATCGGTTTTGATTCCTATTCTGGCGCATATGCTTTTTAATTTTGTCGGCGGTATTTTGCCTTACTTAGTCGATTTGGATGATAAAAATGCCAGTCTGATTTATCTGGGCGTGATATTTGTCGGTTTGATTCTCGGCGTAGTAGCCTTTGTTATCCAAATACTTCGCCGCCGCAATACAATTACGGTCGCCCGCAATTCGGAATTGGGGCGCTCAATCAGCGCCGCCGGTCGCATTTAGGCGATACAGTTGTTTTTGGTTTGACGTGTCAGAGTAGGATTTCCGAACGTCCCTCTATTGCTTTGCTCAACGTTGTTTCATCGGCATATTCAAGACTTGCACCGACAGGCAGACCGCTGGCTATGCGGGTTGTTTTGATGCCGGCCGGGCTAAGTACTCGGGCTATATAAAGTGCGGTTGCTTCGCCTTCGGGTGTGGCATTATTGGCCAAAATGACTTCCTGAACCTCGACCTCGACCTGCAGACGTCGGAAAAGTTCACGCAAACGAATCTGATCCGGGCTCACTCCGCGCAAGGGCGAAATCGCCCCGTGGAGTACGTGATAACGACCCCGATAGTCATTGGTTCGCTCGATTGCCAGGACATCGACCGGGCTCTCCACTACGCAGATCATATGCGGATCGCGCTCCGAGTCGGCGCAAATGGAGCAGGGGTCGGAGTCGGTCAGGTTGCAACAGATCGAGCAGAGGTGAATCTGTTCGCGCGCGTCTATGATAGCCTGCGCTACGGCAACAGCCTCGTCTTCGGGTATTGATAACAGGTGAAAAGCCAGGCGCTGGGCGGATTTGTTGCCGATTGTCGGCAGGCTTCCCAGTTGAGCAATCAGGGCCGCGATCGGCGGCGGATATCCGGTCATAATTTTCCCTTTACTTTCATCAGTCTTTACGTTTCGCTAGCCGATCGGATCCGGCGGTTCCAACTCCATGTCATGCTCTTCAAGGAGCTTACGTGCTTTGTCGCGCCAGTCGGTACTGTCGTTCGGTGCGGATGCGGGCGGGGGTGGGGTTGGCTCGGTTGGCGTCGTCAGATTGGAGGCCTTGTCCGTGTTTTTATCCGGCTCGATGATCCGTAGATTAAATCCGGCGGAATCGGTGGCTTGATCCAGGCAGTATTGCAGTATTTTCAGGTTGGCGGATTCGTTCAACATGCCCATCGCATTTGAATTGCTTATCTTCAGACGGAATTCATTTCCGTCTATGGACGGCTTGGCGGTCGAGGTGAAGAAGCTCAACATTCCGTGGCCGAGCTCGTCGCAGGCGGCGAGCATTTTTCGGTGTATTGTCGTCGGTTCGGGTGTCGGTTCGGGCTCCGGCTCCGGCACGGGCTCAGGCTCCGGTTCGGGTTTGGGCTCCGGCTCAGGCTCAGACGCGGGTTTGGGTTCGGGCACGGGCTGCGGCTCGGGCTCCGGCTCAGGCTCAGGCACGGGCTCGGGCTCGGGCTCTGGCTCCGCCGCATGTTCGGGCGCAGTAGTGGGTACGGTCGGCTTAATGAGAACAGAGTCGGCGGAAGACGTTGTCGCGGCTACGACTGTAGGACAGGTGACGGGGGAGCGGGGCAATAGCTCCGGGGGCTGAGCGGCCATGTGGCGAATCAGTTGGGTTTCGAGGGTTATACGGGCCTCGGCAGCCTGGCGCAGTTCGGTCTGGAGGGCGGAGAGGGCACGGATCCAGTAGAGGAGCAGATCGGGGTGGGTCTGTCGGGCAATGGCCATGGCCTGGTCGGAGCGGAGGCTGGTCTCGGTGAGCAGATTGTCGAGATCGGCGGAAAAACGGCTGATCAGGCAGTCGCGGAAGCTGCGGACGAGATCCTGGACGAAGCGCTGCGGTTCGTGACCGGCGACCATGAGAGTGTCGATAAGACGCAGGACGGCGGTCAGATCGTTGTTGAGTAGTGCGCAAATAAAATTCGCCATGAAATCGTCGTGTACCATGCCGGTGAGGCTGAGAACGTCCTCATGCGTGAAACCATCTGGGTAGCTGACCCGGCATTGATCAAGCAGGCTGATCGCGTCGCGCATGGCGCCGGCGGCTAATTTGGCAATGGTAAGAAGAGCCTCGGGCGTGTAGGCAATGCCGGTATTGCGGCAGATATATTCGAGATGAGTGAAGATCAGCTGAACCGGAATGCGGTGGAAGTTGAAACGCTGGCAACGAGAAATGATGGTCGCCGGGAGACGCTGCGGGTCTGTCGTGGCGAGAATGAAGATGACGTGAGCGGGCGGCTCTTCAAGTGTCTTGAGCAGGGCGTTGAAGGCGCCGGTTGAGAGCATGTGGGCTTCGTCAATGATGTAGACCTTATAGCGCGCCACGGCGGGGACGTAGACAACCTCATCGCAGAGCCGGCGGATCGTGTCAACGCTGTTGTTTGAGGCGGCGTCGAGTTCAAGCACATCCAGGAGCGAACCGTTCAAAATGCCGCGGCAGGTGCGGCAGACATTGCAGGGGTTTCCGTTTGCTTCGTCGGGGCAGTTGACGGCGCGGGCGAGGATTTTTGCCAGAGTGGTTTTGCCGGTGCCGCGGGTGCCGGAGAAAAGGTAGGCGTGACCGACCTGGCGAGAGATCACGGCCTGACGCAGAGTACGCACAATGTGATCCTGACCAACGACCGCATCAAAGTCCAGGGGGCGAAAAGTACGGTATAAGGCCTGTCCGCTCATTTGTTGTCTCCTCCGTTCTTTTGTCGGGATGACATCGGGTCTGTAGAATATCCCTTGCTCGGAGCCGGAGCAGATTGACCTGCAGCACCTGTGGGTTGCCACTTACTGCTGCTTCCTTCCGGACCTGACAGGGTTCATGGGCCACATCGCACAGAACCCGCAACCGACCCCGGGCAAGGGACATTG